>JBFOLW010000118.1:0-17866 GCA_040830305.1 Erythrobacter sp. | reverse complement strand
TTTGACTGCCGGAGCAACCCTGCTGCTCGTCGCCAGCCCCGCTGCCTATGCCCGCGTCGGAGCGGAAGACAGCGCGATCGAATGGCTCAGCGCCCTGCTTCTTTTCGCCTCCGCGGCCGCCATGGCGATGCGCTTCCTCGATCTGCGGCGCACCGGTTCCTCCACCCCGTTTCGCCGAATCCACCTCCTCGGCGCGGCTGGCTTCACGCTCCTGTTCCTGCTCATGGGCGGTGAGGAAGTTAGCTGGTTCCAGCGCCAGATAGGCTTCGCCACACCCGACAGTGTCGCGGCGCGCAATTGGCAAGGTGAATTCAATCTCCACAATTTCCAGACCGACCTTACCGAACTGGTGCTCTACGCCGGGACCGGCCTGTTCCTCATGCTCCTGCCGCTGGTTCGCGAGAGCGCGCTTGTGCGCTGGCCCATCGTCCGGCCTTTCGCGGCCTTCCTGCCCGATCGCACCGTGGCGGCAATTTCCGCGCCGATGCTGGTCTTCACCTACAGCCACTGGACGCTGCTGCCGGTGCAGGCGGCCTTCTGGATCGGGCTCTTCGCCTGCATCGCCTTCGCCCTGAGCCCGGCATCATCCCCACGTGAGCGAATCCTGTGGAGCGCACTGGCGCTGTGGGTCGCGCTCGGCCAATTGCTCCACCTCCTGCTCGGTCACACCATGGTGATGATGTACGACAGCTCCGAATATCGCGAGCTGTTCCTGTGCCTCGGCCTCGCCGCCTATGCTTTCCGGCAATGGCGCACCGGTGGGCGCTTGACGCAAACGTAAACCGCCCGCAAAGCTCGCCAGGTGAGTATCGAAAAGAAACCTGAAGAGCTCGTCGCGGGCCTTGTCCGCCTGCTGACCGTGACCCGCAATGGCGAGGATGCCTTCACCGCGCCGCAGCAGCCGGGCGGCGTGGGCCGCGTGTTCGGCGGGCAGGTCATCGCCCAAGCCTTGCAGGCCGCGCAGGCCACCGCACCCGATGGGCTCGAGGCGCATTCGCTCCACGCCTATTTCCTGCGCGGCGGCAAGGAAGGCGTCGACATCGCCTATACCACCGCGCGCGATTTCGACGGACGCAGCTTCGCCAACCGCCGCGTGGTGGCGAGCCAGCCCGGCGACGACGGCACGCAGCGCCCGATCCTCAACCTCACCGCCAGTTTCCAGCGCCCCGAGGAGGGCCTCGCCCACGACGATGTGACCATGCCCGATGTCGCCCAGCCCGAAGAGCTCAAGAGCGACATGGAGATGCGCCGTGCCATGGTCGAGCGTGCGGGCGACCGGATGAGCGAGCAGCAGCGCAACCTCGTTCTGCGCCCGCGCCCGATCGAGATGCGCACGGTCGACCGGCTGCACTGGATGAACAGCGAACCGCGCGAACCCAGGGCACACAGCTGGTTCCGCACTGCGGCGCCGCTCCCCGCGATCGGGGACGACCCGGCGCTCCACCGCGCGGTGATCGCCTATGCCAGCGACTACACGCTGCTCGGCACCAGCGCGCTGCCGCACGGCCTCAGCTGGATGCGCGGCGAGCTGGTCGGCGCTAGCCTCGACCACGCGATCTGGTTCCACCGCCCGGCCCGCGCCGACGAATGGCTGCTCTACGCCACCGACGCCCCGTGGAGCGGCGGCGGGCGCGGCTTCAACCGCGGCCGCATCTTCAACCGCGCCGGCGAGCTGGTCGCCAGCGTCGCGCAGGAAGGCATGATGCGCAAACGGGTGAAGCGGGAAGGCTAGTCCTCAAGTAGCGCAGCGGTAGGACGGACAAAAACCTCCTCAATTGGCGCAGCGGTAGGGCCGAATGCCAAACCGGTAGGACGGACAAAGGTGACAGCGTGTCACTTTCGCATTCCTCCGGCAAATATCTGGTAAGAAGGGATAATCTCCGACCTCTGCGCAAAGGTGACACGGGGGCGCGAGGCGCAAAATGCCGCACAAGGGCCGCGGCAGGGCGGTCTGGATGCCGACGGTGTGAAAGAGCCTGTCCCGAGCCCGACGAAGGCCCGATACACAGCTAGCATCGCGCGGGGATGTAGGAAAATACGGTGGCGAGAAAGGACTGATCGGCCTTCGGTCGGCTATGGGGCCGCTTGCGGACGGTCCGCTTGTGGGTTCGAGGATGCCTAAAGCTGCACTTCAGCAGACGACGACATTGCGGACGTTCGCCGTTGGGAGCTACTAGGGTTGCATGGGTGCAGTTGAATCAGCTCTTATGATGGCGTTTCTCTTGCCATTACTTCTTGCGATCTCATGGGTTCGCGAAGAGTTACGCATGGTTCAACCAAGGACCCGTTTCGGATTTGGTATTGCTGCGTTTCTAGGGTCAGCGGTTACCTTTTTCGTCGTATTGAGTTTGCTCCCCGAACCCGCGGCGATAGAGGGCGACCTGCTTCTTATGATGCTGCTGATGGGTGGAATTTCGATCTTCTCTGGCGGGTTTGTTCTGTCGATTGTGCTGATCAGCAGCGCCGTCTGGCAAGCCTTCACGCGATGGAAGTTCTACCGTAGCAACCTCAGCTAACCACCCTTCCGGCGCGGGATGCACTGCAAGCGGGGACCAATTGAAACACTGGCTCTAATTTGGTGATTGCCACCTGATGCGAATGCCATAGTGCTGCAATATGGATGTGAGCTTTTTTCTGGTCGTCGGCGCTGCGGTTGTCTTCTTCTGGAATCGTACGAACTTGCTCGAGCGGCAACTGGCTGCGCTCAACGATCGGCTCGACGCGCTGGCACAGGCAGAAGCGCGGCACCTCGCCGAGACTGACCGAGGTGCTACGGCTGGGGCTGAGACGGTAGCGGAAGTGGTGCCGCGGGAGGCGCAATCCGCGCCCGTCGCCACGCAGCCCACTCCCGACAATCTACAGGCGTCCGAAGATGAGGAGCCAGCCGAACCAATCACCGAAGTGCGCGCAACGGCAGTGGTCGAAACGACAGAAAGCGAATTCGACGAGTGCCAAGAGCCTGAGTTCACATCGAACGAAACCGAGATCTTTGGGAAGCCGTTGCGCTTCTCCTTCGATTTCGAAGACATCTTTGGCCGCCAACTGCCCATTTGGGGCGGCGGATTTGCTCTGGCGATTGCCGGGATCTTCCTAGTCCGGTTCTCGATCGAGGCGGGTCTGCTCACCCCGATGGTCCGCGTGGCCTTGAGCTTTGTGTTCGGGCTTGGCCTGATTGGCGGTGCCGAAGCCGCCTACCGCTACGAAGAACGCTTGCGCGATCCACGCGTGCGGCAATCGCTCGCGGGCGCCGGCTCCGCGACGCTTTATGGCGCGTTCTACCTCGCTGGCACCGCCTACGGCCTTATCGGCGCGGGTGCGGCCTTTTTCGGGCTCGCAATGGTGACCGCGGCGGCGATTGCACTCTCCTTCCGTTTTGGTCTGCCCAGCGCGGTGATCGGCTTGGTCGGCGGTTTCGCGGCCCCGCTCTTGGTTAGTTCCGACAGCGCCAACGTGCCGCTTCTGTCATTCTATCTTGCGCTGGTTACCGGCGGGCTCGCATGGACGGGTCAAGCACAAGGACATCGCTGGATGAGCTATGTGGCGCTCGCAGCGGGCCTTGGCTGGGGCGGATTGATGATGTTCGCCGGTGTCGAGAGCGCGTCCGATTTCGCGGCTCTGGGCATCTACTTCATCGTGCTGGGAACCGCGCTGCCCGCTTTCCTGCACGCCAAGGACGGGCCGCGCCTGCCATATCTCGTCGCTGGCGGACTGGCGACATTGCAGATGGCGGTCCTGGTCAGCGAAGCCGGGTTCGACCCGCTGACCTGGGGGCTCTACCTGCTCATCAGCGCGGCATTGGCTGCTCTTGGCTGGCGCCATGAAGCGCTGCGTCTGGGAACGGCGGTGGCGGCAGGACTGGGGATGTGGCTGCTGGTCGTGTGGGCCGGCGCCGACTCGACGTTCTACGCGGCGATAGCCGCATGCCAGATCGCGATTTTCGCTGGCGTGCCGCTCATCTATCAGGTGCTTGGCCACGCCAAGCGATTCGATCTGGCGCAGCTGAGCGCGGTCTCGGCGATCATGGCATTCATTAACTACGCTCGGTTTGGGAGCTGGGGCGACATTGCGAGCGAGCCTTTGCTCGCCGCTGTGGTGGGTGGGCTTGCGGTGCTCCCCACTGCTGCGTTCGTTTTCATTTGGAAGCGCGGGCAAGAAAACGAAACGCGCACCTCTCTGATCCTTCTGGCTCCGGCTTATGGCCTGTTTTTCGCCAGCCTGATCATCCTTGCGCCCGCATGGCTCGGCCCGGTGATGGCGCTGGTCGCGAGCCTGCCGATAATCGTACTCTACGGGAAGCGCGAGAGCGTGGCGCTGAGCGTCATGGCGTGGGCGAGCGCGATTGCTGCCATCCTCACACTGGCTGTCACGCCTGAGTTTCTTGTCGAATTGACCCATCTGGGAAATCTCGCCGAACCGACCGACGCGCTGCGCGCATCGCTGCGCTGGCTAAGTGTGGCAGCGATCGTCCTGACGATGGCTGTGATTGGGCGCAGCGGGCTCTCGCGTGGCGTAGGCGAAGCAACCAGCGTGGTCCTGCTCTACGGCGTTATAGCGCAAATCGCTCCCAGCGATCCGCTGGCTTGGATCGCGGCTCTCGCGGCGGTTGGCTTGTATTTCTGGAAGCCCGAGCGTTTCGCCGCCTGGGGCATGGCGCTCGCCATCGCTGCTTCTTGGGCCATCGTTCCGATTGTCGAATGGGCGCTTGCCGGAGCGTTGGCGGTGGCGGGTGATCCCTTCCGGGCCAGCTCGGCCGTATCCTTGATTGATCTTGCCATGCGCGTGGCGCCGGTTGCTTCCGCGATCGCCGCGCTCGTCTGGCGCGGCATGGGTCTTCCAAGCACCGTCAAAGCGGGGCCCGCGTTAGCGTTGGGCCTAATCGCGATTGTGATCACGCACAGCCTCTACAAGCAAGCCTTTGGCATCAACTCGATGCTCGCCTTTGCACATAGCGGCATGGCGGAGCGCACGATCTGGCAAGCAGCGCTGGTGTTGGCCGCCTATGCCGGCGCGCAATTCTGGCGCGGTTCGCAGCGGCCGTGGATCGTGTTGGGCCTGATCGCGGCGGGCGTCGCGCATTTCGTGTGGTTCACGCTGCTGATCCACAATCCGCTATGGGCTGAGCAGCATGTCGGCCCGACGCCGATCGCCAACTGGCTCACGGTTTCCTTTGGCGCGGCTGTCGCCGGACTGTGGCTGGCGCTCATGCAATGGCAGGCGGCTTTGGGTGAAACGCCACCACGATCGGCACTCCTTGGATGCAATGTCGCGACAATGACACTGATCACGCTGCTGGCTTTCTCGCTGCTGCGCCAGGTCTTTGCCGGTTCAGTGCTGATTGCGACCGAGATCGGTGAGACCGAAAGCCTGCTCATGTCGCTGCTGGGAATTGTGCTGGCGCTGGGCTTCCTCGCTTGGGGATCCTGGAAGACTGCGCGCAGCTGGAGGATCGGCTCGCTCGTTCTCATGCTGGCTGCGGTGGTCAAGGTGTTCCTGATCGACGCTGCCGGGCTCGACGGCTTGCTTCGCATCGCCAGCTTCATGGCGCTCGGTTTCAGCCTAATCGGGATCGGCTGGTTTTATTCCAGACAGCTATCCCGTGAACGCACCTCGACAGCCTGACCACCGAGCCGTCGTTTGCACTCGATCCTTTCGCCGAGAGGGCCGCCAGAATCCCCCTGCTACCCAATTGAACTCTTCCGTTGAATAAACGATGTGCGATGATCAGACCGACAACTAGCAACCCGATTGCGGACATTTCAGGTTTCTCGTAGTCAAGACCCGTGACGATTTGTCGGAAAGCGCATCTTGCCTAGACCGTTGTATGGTTTTCCTCGCGATTCTCGATTGAACTGGCGTGCAATTAGGACCTTGTCGCCCGCGTTTTCACCACTGGTCTATTCTGTGCAGCACCTAAAGCGACGCGGATTGATGCCTTTCATCCGCAGATGCGGGATTTCAATGGTTCCACAACGACCTGGGCTTGTGGCCTTGGTCCCCCCTAGCGATTTTCGTGCAGACAAGAGCAGGCGGCTAGCTGAGCGTATTTTCCGCACTCATTCACTACGCCCGCTCCGGCGGCTGGCCGTAAAGATTTTGCGTGCTCGCCATCTTGAAGGCTACCAGTTGTAGCGGCCCGCAATTACGCAACAAGCCGAGAGTACGTTGTCCGCTTGCCACCCATTATCGGACATTGGCAGCGCACATCACGGCAACAAGGCGGCCAGGCCGCTTTCGGGCATTCTCTGGGAGAGCCCGGACGGCCGAAATGGGGCGCTAAGCCGTCACCAATATCGATCGTATAATCGCCTACGAACTCCCCAGCGCCGCTTGCGCTTCCGCCCCATTTCGCACCCGCACAAAAAATCGCAAGCCAAACCGGTCGACATGCGCTATAGGCGCCGCGACCCCCGTGCGCCCAGAGCCGTGCCCCCTCGCACCGCAGCGCCGGACAACACACGAGATTCCATGTCTTTCGATACCCTCCCGCCGGTCCTCGGCGAAGCATTGGCCGCACGTGGCTATGAAGCCCCCACCCCCGTCCAGGCCGCGGTCATCGATCCCGAGGTCGCCGGGCGCGACCTGATCGTTTCGGCGCAGACCGGCAGCGGCAAGACGGTCGCCTTCGGCCTCGCGCTGGCCGAGCAGCTGCTGGGCGAACTCGGCGGATCGCCGCTCAGCGAGAGCCCGCTGGCGCTGGTCATCGCCCCCACGCGCGAACTGGCGCTGCAGGTCAGCCGCGAGCTCGGCTGGCTCTATGCGGGCGCGGGGCTGCGCATCGCGACCTGCGTCGGCGGGATGGATGCCAGCAAGGAACGGCGCAATTTGCGCGGCGGCCCGGCGATCGTGGTCGGTACGCCCGGACGGCTGCGCGACCATCTCGAACGCGGCGCGCTCGATTTGTCGGGGCTGATCGGCGTGGTGCTCGACGAGGCCGACGAGATGCTCGACATGGGCTTTCGCGAGGACCTGGAAGAGATCCTCGACGCGACTCCCGAGGGCCGCCGCACGCTGCTGTTCTCCGCCACCATGCCGCGCCCGATCGAACGGCTGGCCGAGCGCTACCAGCGCGATGCGCTGCGCCTCAGCCTGGTCGGCGAGACGCGCGGGCATGGCGATATCGCCTACCAGGCGGTGACCGTCGCTCCGTCGGAAATCGAGAACGCGGTGGTCAACCTGCTGCGTTTCCACGAGGCGGAGACCGCGATCTGTTTCTGCGCCACGCGCGAGAGCGTGCGGCGGCTGCACACTACGTTGCAGAACCGCGGCTTCGGCGTGGTCGCGCTGTCGGGCGAGCATTCGCAGAGCGAGCGCAACACCGCGCTGCAGGCGCTGCGCGACCGGCGCGCACGCGTCTGCGTCGCCACCGATGTCGCCGCGCGCGGGATCGACCTGCCGACGCTCTCCCTCGTGATCCATGTCGAAATCCCGCGCGATGCCGAAACGCTGCAGCACCGCTCGGGCCGGACGGGCCGCGCGGGCAAGAAGGGCACCGCGGCGATCGTCGTGCCCTATAACCGCCGCCGCCGGGTTGAGGGCATGCTGCGCGGCGCGCAGATCGAGGCCGAGTGGCTCGATGCGCCCACCCCGCAGGCGATCGCCAAGCGCGACCGCACGCGGCTGCTCGAGACGATCACGACCCCGCGCGAATTTGACGAGGGCGACCGCACCCTCGCCGCCGATATCATGGCGCGCATGGCCCCCGAGGACATCGCCGCCGCGCTGGTGCACGCCCACCGCGCCGAGTTGCCGACCCCAGAGGAGCTGCTCGCCAACACGCCCGAAGCACGCGAGAAGGCCAAGGCCGAACGCCACCGCCCCGGCTTCGAGGACGTGGTGTGGTTCAAGATGGACATCGGCCGGCGCCACAATGCCGAGCCGCGCTGGCTGCTGCCGCTGATCTGCCGCCGCGGGCATATCACCCGCAACGAGATCGGTGCGATCCGCATCGGCCAGCACGAGAGCTGGTTCCAGGTGCCCCGCGCGGTCGCGGGCAAGGTCGCCGATACCGTCGAGCGGACCGCCTCGCCCGAGGACGAGCAGGACGCGATTGCGATTGTCGAGGCGCCTGACGGACCCCGCATCGAAGCGCGCGAGAACCGCCGCAAACACGGCGGTGGTGGCGGCGCCAAGGTCCACGCGCGTCCGCATGGCAAGCCGTCCGGAAGCAAACCTACGGATGGCAGGCCGCCGTTCAAGAAGGGCAAACCCGGCGGCGGCAAGCCCTTCGCGGGCAAGCCCAAGTTCAGCGGCAAGGGCAAGCCCGGCGGCCCACGCAAGGGCTGACCGGGCGCGCGCCCCGGCCCGATACTCAGTTGGTCATCAGCAGCGGGATCGTGACGCGGCAGAGCATCTGGCGCGTCACCCCGCCGAAGATCCGCTCGGTCAGCCGCGTGCGGCCATAGGCGCCCATCACCATCAGCCCCGCCTTACGGTGCTCGGCGTGCTCGATCAGCGTTCCGGAGGTGCCCTTCTCGCCTGCCTCGGCTTCGATCATTTCGCAAGAGATGCCGTGGCGCGAGAGGTAATCCGCGCCGCTCACCGGGGGAAGCTCGGGTTCCTTCTTGCCGCGCGCGGGCTCGCTGACCGTGACAAGGTGCACGGATTGCGCCTTGTGCAGCAGCGGCACCGCCGCCTTGAGCGCATGCGAGACCTCGGCCGAGCCGTCCCATGCCACCACCGCGGGCGCGGTCGGGTCGAACCGTGTGCAGGTGTCGGGCAGCACCAGCACCGGGCAGTCGGCGGTCACTGCCAGTTCGCCCGCGGTGAAGGACGGAGACCCCTCGGGCGCATTGGGATCGCGCGCGCTGACCACGGCAAGGTCGTGGAGCGACGATTCGCGCAGCATCGCCAGCGCCACCGGCCCCGCCGCCTCGACCCAGTTCCACGAGACGCCCTCGTTCGAGAGGTCGTCGAGCGTCTTCTCGCGCAGCTTCTCGGCTTCCTTGCGCCAGTAGGGGACCATTGCGGCAAAAGCCGCACCATGGAAATCGATCGCCCCGGCGGCTTCGTAGGGAATCGCGTGCAGCAGCGTGACATGCGCATCGAAGGTGCGCGCGAGATCGAGCACCGCGTCTAGCCTCCCAGAAAAGCCCTCGTCACTGGCGGCGTTGAACAGGATGGTTTTCATGGCGTCGTCTCCCACTGGCGGGAGGGCCGACGGGCCGCGTCCCGGCTTGTGGTGATACCATACACCACCCGTGCAGCCGCACCTTGATCTGCATCAATTTGCAGCGGCATCCGGAAGGCCGCGAAAGTGAACGCACGCGCATGCGCTGACATGGACCGCCTTTCGCGCCAGCGGCAGAGCAGCGCCGCTCCGGCTCGCAGATCGAAGTTGCTTTATGTAGGGTTGGGTCGGAAGCGGCCTCTTCGAAACCTGGCCGCTAGGCGGATCACCGCCTCACGACGACCGGGAGCCGGACCGGTCGACTTTGCGGCAGAGGCCCTGGTCGAAGGTCCACGCCAGATAGGGTCGCTATAGCACGCCTTCTTCCTTGAGCAGGGCCTGCCTTCCGCGGGCCACCGGAACCTGCAGGCCATTTTCCAGATCGATGCGGCTATCCCTCCCGCTCTTGACGACATCGACGACGGATGAGCGAGCAACCCACCAGCTTCGATGGACCAGCAGGCCGGTATCGGGCGGCATGAGGGCAGTCGCCTCGGACATCGAGATCAGGACCAGCTCTTCTCGTCCGTCGCCGATTACGCGCACGTAGTGGTCTTCGGCCGACAATGCGATGATGCGCGGAAAACCCAACGGAAGTCTGGCGTGAAGCGGTGTGCGGAACAGGTCGGGCTCGCGCGCTTCAGCCGCACTCTTGCCTCCCTGCGCTTCAAACCCGGCAAGGTGCCGATCCTCCATCCTGCGATAGACGAAATAGAACAGCAGGAAGAACGCCAATCCGACAAGCAAGGCGCTCGGCCAGGTTCGGGCGAACGTGCTGCCCAGTGCGAGGTCGGCGCCACCGTCGATCCAGAGGCCCGTCCAGGTAATCAGGGCCGATCCGACCGGGATAGCCACGAGGTACCCCCAGATGTCGTTCGCTCCGAGCACGCGTGCCGAAGCAGAGCCGACCGCCGCGAGGACACGCATTACCGACCAGCCGGCAAGGAAGCCCCCGATTCCAATCGCCATCTGGAATCCCAAGGGCGCGCTGGGAGTGGGTGTGAAACCGAGCAGTGCCGCGATCACCCCACAAACTGCGACTATGCCGATCTCGGCAGCGATCCGTTCGAGAGAATCGACGCCACCGCTCGGGTGGCGGTCCGGCTCCTGTTCGGAGGGCTCATCCACCGTCAGCTGTCTTTCCGGACAATTCGCGTCGGAAGCCGGACAACCGGCGCATCGGGATGACCTGTCACGTAAACCTCCGTTGCAACACGCCGCTTCAGATGGCCCAGATGATCCGCGAATTTCAACCGACAGCGAAGCGGATACCACCAATGTCGAACTTCCGAGCCAGTAATGCAGTCTCTCGTCACCCGAGAACGGCGGCGAAAAAAAGCTCAGTCCTGCGAGAGGCGCTCCTGACGATCACGATCACCCTGCTGCTGTGGGCGCTATCGATGCAGTTCGGAGGCTTCGGCTCACAGGCTGCGATGAGCGCCTCGCAAGGCCTGAGTCTGCCCATAATAGTCCACGCCGCAACTGCCGTCCCGGCCTTGCTCTTGGGACCGGTCATCCTGCTGCGCCGAAAGGGCGATGCGCTCCATCGTTGGCTTGGTCGCGGCTGGTGCCTTCTGATGATCGCAACCGCCATAGCCTCCGCCTTCATCCGTTCCCCGGGCGCCGGTTTCTTCGGCAGCGGCTTCAGTGTCCTCCACCTCTTCACCGTCTGGACCCTGTTCGCCACACCCCTTGGAGTATGGTTTGCTGCAACCGGTCGCATCGCGGCCCATCGCGGTGTCATGGCCGGGATGTATACCGGTCTGGTCGTGGCGGGCGCATTCTCCGTGATGCCCGGAAGATTACTGGGCAACTTCGTTTTCGGTTGAGCGCAAGGAGAGACCGCGGCCCCTGATTGCTCGTTGCTCTTTTCCAGAGATCGCAATCGGGTCGCCGGGCCACCTCCCAACCTCACCCGCCCGCGTGATAGAAATCGTAAATCTGCTGCGCCACGCCTGCGCTGATTCCGGGCGCGCGCTTGAGGTCGTCCAGCGCAGCGGCCCTCACCTTCCCGGCCGTGCCGAAATGCAGCAGCAGCGCGCGCTTCCTTGCGGGCCCGATGCCGGGGATCTCGTCGAGCGGTGAGGCGGTGATCGCGCGGCTGCGCTTGGCGCGGTGTGCGCCGATGGCGTAGCGGTGGACCTCGTCGCGCAGCGTCTGGAGGTAGAACAATAGCGGCGAGTTGACCGGCAGCGTCTTTTCGCGTCCGTCCGGGAAATGGAACACCTCGCGCCCCTCGCGCCCGTGGTGCGGGCCCTTGGCGATGGCAATCAGCGGGACGTGCTCGATCCCCATCTCCTCAAGCGTATCGCGCACGCTCGACATCTGCCCCTTGCCGCCGTCGATCAGCACGAGGTCGGGCCAGATCGTCTCGTGGCTGTTGGCCTTGCCCTCGTCGCCGTCTGGGTTCTCGGCGAGGTTGCGGAAACGGCGGCTCATCACCTCGCGCATCATCCCGAAATCGTCGTTGGTCTGTGCGCTCTTGATGTTGAACTTGCGGTACTGGCCCTTCTCGAAGCCTTCAGGGCTGGCGACGACCATCGCGCCGACTGCCTTGGTGCCCTGGATATGGCTGTTGTCGTAGACCTCGATCCGCTGCGGTGCCTCGTCCAGTTCGAGGAATTCGGCGAGCTCGCGCAGGATCTTCGCCTTGGTGCCGCTTTCGGCCAGCCGCCGCTCGAGCGCCTCGACCGCATTGCGGCTCGCCTGCTGCATGAGCTTCCGCCGCGTGCCGCGCTGCGGGATCGAAATCGCCACGCCATGCCCTGCCTTCTCGCACAGCGCCTCGGCAACCAGGTCCTGCTCGGGCAGCTCGCGGTCGACCAGCACGGTGCGTGGGGGAGGCACTTCCTCGTAGAATTGCAGGAGGACGTCGGAGAGCACTTCGGGCAATTCGAGATCGCCCGTGTTGCGCGGGTAGAAGGTGCGGTGGCCCCAGTTTTGCCCGCCGCGGATAAAGAACGCCTGCACGCCCACCTGCCCGCCCTTGGCCGCGAGCGCGAAGACATCGGCATCGCCCACGCCCTGCGCATTGATGGCTTGCGAGCCCTGGATGAAGGTTGCCGCGCGCAGCCGGTCGCGCAGGATCGCGGCGGTCTCGAAATCGAGGTCTTCGGCGGCCTTGGCCATCTGCTTTTCGATCTGCGCCTGCACCGCGGAGGACTTGCCGCCGAGGAAATCCTTCGCCTCGCGCACGAGGCTTTCATAGCCCGCTTCGTCGATCCGCCCGACGCAGGGGGCCGAGCAGCGCTTGATCTGGTAGAGCAGGCAGGGCCGGTCGCGGTTGTTGAAGAAGCTGTCGGTGCACGACCGGAGCAGGAAAAGCTTCTGCAGCGCGTTCAGCGTCTTGTTGACCGATCCGGCGCTGGCGAAGGGGCCGTAGTAATTGCCCTTGGCCTTGCGCGCACCGCGATGCTTCTGGATGCGCGGGAAGGCATGGTCGGCGCGCAGCAGGATGAAGGGGAAACTCTTGTCATCGCGCAGCAGCACGTTGAACGGCGGGCGGTACCGCTTGATCAGTTGCGCCTCGAGCAGCAGCGCCTCGGCCTCCGAATTGGTGACCACGATCTCCATCGCGCGGCACTGGCTGATCATCCGCTGGATGCGGTTCGAAAGCCCCTTGATCTGCGTGTAATTGGCCACCCGCGCCTTGAGGCTGCGCGCCTTGCCGACATAGAGCACGTCGCCGCGCGTATCGAGCATGCGATAGACGCCCGGACGCGGTTTCAGGGTCTTCACCGTCTCGCGGATCGTCCGGATGCCGGCTTCGAGATCGGGCTGCGCGCTGGCCACGGTCTTCGTGGCACGTTCCTCGTTGAAACGCTCCTTTCCTCTCGGATCGTGGGGAGAACCGGCTTTCGTGCGCGACATGGCGGTGGAGATAGTGCGCGCTGCCCGCTTGTGCAAAGCGGCGTTTGCGGCCATCCCCCGCGCGATGGACGCAAGCAAAATCGCGCCACCGCGCACGGTCGGCTTCTGGGGCACATCGCTGTTTCCGCTCAACGGGATGATCGGGGCGGGTATCTTCGCGCTCCCCGCCGTGCTGGTGGCGGCGGTCGGCAATTTCGCGCCGTGGATGATGCTGGTGGGCGGGATCCTCTTCCTGCCGCTGGCGCTGTGCTATGCTTGGATGGCGAGCCGGTTCGAGCACAGCGGCGGCTCGGTGCTCTACGGCGAGGCCGCGTTCGGCCGGTTCGTCGGCTTCCAGGCAGGCTGGGCGCGTTATGCCAGTGCGATCGTGACCGCGGCGGCCAACATGCATGTTATGGTCGCCTATCTCGCCGCCATCTTCCCGTGGCTGGGCGAACCGGGCGTCACGCCGATCGCCGCGGGCATCGGGCTGGCCATCATAACGCTCGTCAACCTCTATGGCATGCGCGCATCGGTCGGCACGCTCGGCTTCATGACCGCGATCAAGCTGATCCCGCTCGGTCTGCTGGTCGTCTCCGCCCTCTTCGCCGGCGATGGAATGGGCGCAGTTACCCTGCCCGAGTTCAGCGCGGTAGAAACCGTCGTCCTTCTGACATTTTACGCCTTCATCGGTTTCGAGGGCGTGGTCGAGGCGGCGGGCGAGTTCAAGAACCCCAAGCGCGATGTGCCGCTGTCGATCGTCACCATGGTGAGCGGCGTGACGCTGCTCTACATGGCGATCATCTGGGCCTTCATCGCGATCGGGCCGCAGTTCGCGGGCGAGACCAATGCGCTGGCCGGCGTAGCAGGCGCGTCGATGGGCCAGCTTGGTTCGCTGGCCATCGTGGTGGCCGCGAGTTTCTCGATCGGCGCGAACAATTTCGCCAGCGGCGTCGCACAACCCCGGCTGATGTACGGCATGGCCGAGCGCGGCATGCTCCCGCGCTGGTTCGAATATGTCCATCCGCGCTTCCTGACGCCGTTCAACGCGATCCTGTTCTATGGCGTGGTCGCGATCCTGTTCGGCCTGTGGGAGGGCTTCGAAGTGCTGGCCATCGCGGGAACGCTGGTACGGCTGGTGACCTATATCGTGACCAGCTGCGCGCTTCCCGTGCTCGAACATCGCGAGGGGCGGATCGTACCCTTCCACCTGTTCTGCGTGGTCTTCGCGGTCGGCAGCTCGCTGTTCATCGCCGCGCAGGCGCAGGCGCAGGCGTGGCTGGTGCTCGGCGGCTTCATCGTGGCGGGTACGCTGCTCTATTTCATCGCGGGGCGCCAGCAGCCCGAGTATGCGATCGACGAGGCTTAGGTGCCCGAAGGCTACGATGCGATCGTCCTCGGCGCGGGTGCCGCGGGGCTGATGTGCGCCGCGCGTGCGGGCCAGCGGGGCAAGCGCGTACTGGTGCTCGAGCGCGCCGAAAAGCCGGGCAAGAAGATCCTCATCTCGGGCGGCGGGCGGTGCAATTTCACCAATATCGGCGCAGGACCCGCGAATTACCTCAGCGCCAATCCGCATTTCGCCAAATCGGCGCTGGCGCGTTACACCGCGCGCGATTTCCTCGATCTGGTCGAGAGCTACGGCATCGCGTGGCACGAGAAGACGCTCGGCCAGCTTTTCTGCGACGGGTCTGCGAAACAGATCGTTGCGATGCTGCTCGAGGAATGCGCGAAAGGCGACGTGACCGTCCTCTGCGGCGAGGAGGTGGCTTCGGTCGCGCGTGGCGACAGTTTCACCGTGACCACGCAGGTGGGCACTTACACCGCCCCTGCCCTCGTCATCGCCACCGGCGGCCCGTCGATCCCCAAGATGGGCGCGACCGGCTTTGCTTACGACCTGGCGCGACAGTTCGGCCTCAAGGTGGTCGAGCCGCGCCCCGCGCTGGTTCCGTTGACGCTGGGCGGCGAAGAAGTCCTGTTTCGCGATATCTCGGGTGTGTCAGCGCCCGTCGTCACGACCACGGGCAAAACCAATTTTGTGGAGGCCGCGCTGTTCACCCATCGCGGGCTGTCCGGCCCGGCGATCCTGCAGGCCAGTTCCTACTGGCGCCCGGGCGAACCGCTGTTCGTCGATTTCCTGCCCGAGCGAACCGCCGACTGGCTGCTCGACGCCAAGCGCGAGAACCCTCGCTCCGGCTTGCGCACCCTGATGCGCGAGGCCCTGCCCGGGCGGCTCGCGGACATTCTCGTGGACAAGCTCGGCTTCGACGGCGATCTCGGCAATCTCACCGACAAGGCGCTGCGTAGCGCGGGCGAACGGCTGAAACGCTGGCAATTCCACCCCAACGGGACCGAGGGCTTTGCCAAGGCGGAGGTCACCGTGGGCGGCATCTCGACCTCCGAACTCTCTTCCAAGACCATGGAAACTAAGCGTATTCCGAGCCTCTACGCCATCGGCGAGGCGGTCGATGTGACCGGCTGGCTGGGCGGCTACAACTTCCAATGGGCTTGGGCGAGCGGGGTCGCGGCGGGCGATGCGCTCTAAGCTATTGTTCGCGCTACGGCAGGCCTTGACCGAGACGGCAAGTTGACCCCCCGTTCCGCTGTGCTAGCCTCAGCTCATTCGCACCTGCAAAAGCAGGGCGTCTAGGCCAGCAACGGCCGCAGGAGAGTGACGCTGCGCCTCGCATCGCAGGTGGCAGCGCGGAAAGGAACATATGCAGCAGCTCCAAGGCATGGATGCGAGCTTTGTCGCGCTGGAGACGCGCAACTCGCCGATGCATATCGGATCGATCCTGATCTACAACCCGGCCACCGCCCCCGGCGGCTTCGTACGGTTCAAGGACATCCTCGCCTTTTTCGAAAGCCGCCTGCAACTGTCCAAGACCATGCGCCAGCGCATGGTGCGCGTGCCATTCGACCTCGACTATCCCTATTGGATCGAGGACCCCGATTTCGATCTTGAGTACCACGTCCGCCACGTGGCGCTGCCCGAGCCGGGCGACTGGCGGCAATTGTGCATCCAGGCGGCGCGCATCTTCGCCCGCCCGCTCGACCTCGATCGACCGCCGTGGGAGTTCACCGTGGTCGAAGGGCTCGACAATGTCGAAGGGGTGCCCAAGGGCAGCTACGCCTACATCACCAAGGTCCATCACGCCGCGATCGACGGGATGAGCGGGATCGATTTGATGGAAGCTACGCACACGCTTTCACCCGATGAGCCGCCCCCGCCCGGCCCCGACGAGTGGAAGCCCGAGAAGGTGCCCAATCCGGTCGAACTGCTGGGCAAGAGCTATTTCAACGCCATCGCCAATCCGCTGAAGCAGCTCGAAGTCGCCGCCAAGGCTGCGCCGGGTCTCGCCAAGGCGCTCAAGGGGCTGGCGGCCAAGGATTTCGACGTCTCGACCGAGATGATCGCGCCGAAGACGCGTTTCAATCGGAAGATCAGCCCGCACCGGGTCGTCGAGGGCGTCAGCGTACCGCTGGCCGAAATCAAGAACATCAGGACCGCGCACGAAGGTGCCAAGGTCAACGACGTCTTCCTGACCATTATCGGTGGGGCGATGCGCCGCTACCTCGAAAGCAAGGGCGAGCTGCCGCAGAAAACGCTCACCGCGATGGCGCCGATCTCGGTCCGGTCGAAGGGCGAAAAGAACGCGATGGGCAACCAGGTCGCCGCGATGATCGCGCCGCTGGGAACGCATATCGCAGACCCGCTCGAACGACTTGCCTGGGTCAACAACCGCACGACCAATTCCAAGGCCATGACCGATGCCATGGGTGCGCGCAACATGACCGAGATGAGCAAGGTCAGCCCGGCGCTGTGGATGAGCCTGGGGGCGCAGCTCTACACCCGCCTGAGCCTGGCCAATCGCGGGGTCGGCCCGATCTTCACGACGGTCGTGACCAATGTGCCCGGCCCGCCCGTGCCGATCTATTCGGCCGGAGCGCGGCTCGAAAGCATGATGGGGCTCATTTGCCTCACCGACGGCATGGGGCTCGCGCATGTCGTGCAAAGTTACACCAAGGAGGCGACGATCGCCTTCACCGCGGACCGCGAGATGATGGACGATCCCGAATTCTACGCAGACTGCATTCGCGAAAGCTTCGTTGAATTGCGCGATGCTGCCACCAAGGAGAGCAGTCCTGCGGCGAAAAAAGCCGCGCCGAAGAAGCGCTTAGCCAAGGCGACTGCAAAAAAGCCCGCCACCAAGAAGCGGGCAGGCCCAAAGAAAAAGCCGTCCGAACCCGCCAAAGGGGGCACCAAGACCTCCACTGCGCGTTCGAGACCCAAGGCTGCCCAACCCCTGAAAGGTCCGACCACAGAATGACGACAACCACGATCGAAGCGCGCCCTCCAAGCCGCCTGCTTACTCTGGCAGAACCGGGACGGGCCTTTGGTGAGCTGGCCAGCTTCTACGCCCTGCGCCCGTTGCTCTCGACCCTGCCACGCGGCGATGGTCACGGAGTATTGGTGCTACCGGGCTTCATGGCCTCGGATTATTCGACCGCGCCGCTGCGCTCGCTGCTGTCGGACCTCGGCTATGACGCGGTCGGCTGGAACCTCGGACGCAACGTCCGCGTCGACGACGCGCGGATCGATGCCATGATGGGCTGCGTCGCGGACCTGCACGAGCGCACCGAGGGCAAGATTTCGATCGTCGGCTGGAGCCTGGGCGGCGTTTTCGCACGCGAACTGGCCAAGATGGCGCCGGAGAAGGTGCGCGGCGTAATAAGCCTCGGCTCGCCGATCAGCGACGATCGCGGCCACACCAATGCACGGCGGCTGTTCGAGTACCTCAACGGCGAGGAGCCCGAGCCGATGCGCGGCGGCAACTTCCGCCAGCTGGCCGA
>JBFOLW010000117.1:0-3763 GCA_040830305.1 Erythrobacter sp. | reverse complement strand
TCTGGTACTCCCGCAGCGCGTAATTGGTCATCCGGCTCGCCTGCCGGCGCAGCCCCTGCGAGGTGATCGGATTGGACTCGCAGTAAAACCCCGCCTCGAGGCAGCCGACGACGCGGTCGTCGCGCCAGTCGGCGTCGGGCCCGATATCGGTATGCGCGAGCGCCGCGATCAGGCCATCGTCGCCGATCAGGTCGTCGGGCAGACGGATGCCGCTGGTTCGCAAGCGCTCGACGAATTCGCCGCGCAAGGCGTAGCAATCGCCGAAAAGGCCTCCCTCCTCGGCCATGAGCCGGCGGTAATGCGCGGCGTTGCGCCCGTTCATCGGCGGCGCCCCCGCGGCGTTGGCCTGCGGATTCTGCTGAAGGCAGCGCTCGAGCGCGGCGACGGACCCGGCTACGAGCTCGGCGTCGCCATCGGCGAACATATAGGTCTCAGCATCGGGCGCATCGTCGAGGATGAACCGGTTCCAGCTGCGCGCCTTGCCGCCTTGCGCGTACTCGACCAGCTCGACGCCCTTGCCGGCATAGTCCCGGACGATAGCCGCGGTGCCGTCGCTACTGCCGTTGACCACGACCACGATCCGCACACCCGGCTCGCCCAGCGGCAGGCTGTCGAGACAGGCGGCAATGCGCCGCTCTTCATTATGCGCAAGGACCGTAACGAGGACCCGGCAGGAATGTTCGGTCATGGCTCGTCCACGTGGCCGCAAGGGAGAGGCCGCTATACCAGTGCGCGAGGTCGCGACAATCGGGCCCACGCGGTTTTGTGGGTTCGCGGCCTTCGTGGTATCCTGCCGGTCCGCAGAAATGAAAGACCCGGATGGTTCGACATCTGCTATTTGTTCTGGCTCCCGCAGCCGCCTGGCTGGCCTTCGCCGCCCCGACAGGCGCGCAAGTCCCCGACGAGACCGACCAGCCCGCGCAACAGGCACTGCCGGACCATGGAGTAGACCGCGATCGCTATGAGAGGCTCACGGTGCCGGTGACGATCGGCGGTGCCGGGCCCTATCGGTTCCTGATCGATACCGGCGCCCAGGCGACCGCGGTCGCACATGGCATCGCCGAGGATCTCGCTTTGCCACGCCGCGGCCAGGCCACGCTGGTGGCGATGGGCAGCGCGCGCACCGTCGATCTGGTCGAGGTGGACGAACTCAGCTTCGCCGACCGCTCGATCACCGGGCTGCTGTCTCCCCTACTCTATGCACACAATATCGGCGCCGACGGCATCCTCGGCCTCGACAGCCTGCAGAACCTTCGCGTGCTGATCGATTTCCGCGAAGATCGCATGCTGGTCGACGATGCCGATGCTCTCGGTGGCAACGAGGGCTACGAGATTATCGTCCGCGCGCGCCGCAAGCTCGGCCAGATGGTGATTACCAATGCGCGGGTGAACGGCACGCGGGTCGCGGTTGTCATCGATACCGGTGCGCAGAATAGCATCGGTAACCGCGCGCTGATGCGGCGCCTGCGCGCACCGGAAGCCGGCAAGACGGGCACGATCGATGCGCATGGCACCATCGTGGTCAGCGGCTTCGCATTCGCCCGAGAATTGGAGATCGGCGGGATGAGGATGGGCAACCTCCCGATCAGCTTCAGCGAGAGTCCGATATTCGCCGCATTGGGATTGAAGAAGCGACCCGCGCTGATCCTGGGCATCCGTAACATGCGCGTGTTCGACCGCGTAGCGATCGATTTCGCCAGGCGCCGCGTTCTCTTCGACGTTCCCGCCGGCCTCGAGCCACCGCGCGCCAAGCGCATGCAGGACTGGCCGTCAGACTGGCCCTAACGGCCACATCTTGCCCCCAAGCCATCGTCCCCCCAAGTAACCGGCCGATGCCACCCGACACTGCCACTACCGCCCAGCACGACGATCCCGAAGGCTGGGCCACCGTCCGGCGCTTCCTTCCCTATCTCTGGCCGGCGGATAATCCCAACCTGCGGCGGCGGATCGTTGGGGCGATGCTGTTCGTGCTGCTGGCCAAGGGCACGATGCTGGCGCTGCCGTTCGCCTACAAGGGCGCGGTCGATGCGATGACCACGCCGAGCAACGAGGCGGCAATGGTCGCACTGGCTTTCGTCATCGCCTATGCGGCGGGGCGGCTTGCCGCGGTCGTGTTCGACAATCTGCGCAACATCACCTTCGAACGGGTCGGGCAGGACGCCACCCGCCAGCTGGCCGAGGATACTTTCGCCCGGCTGCACCAGCTATCGCTGCGCTTCCACCTGTCGCGGCGGACGGGCGAAGTGACCAAGACGATCGACCGCGGGACCAAGAGCATCGACATCATGCTCTATTTCCTGCTGTTCAACATCGCTCCGACCGCGATCGAGTTGGTGGCGGTCGGGATGATCTTCTACCTCAATTTCGGCTGGGAGCTGGTTGCCGCGACCGCTGTGACGGTTGCCGCCTACATTACCGTCACGCGCAAGATTACCGAATGGCGCAACGAATTGCGGCGCCAGATGAACGAGCTCGACGGGACCGCCCTTGCCCGGTCGGTCGACAGCCTGCTCAATTATGAAACGGTCAAATACTTCGGCGCGGAGGCGCGCGAGCGCGAGCGTTATGCCGAAAGCGCTCGCGCCTTCGCCGATGCCGCAACCAAGAGCGAGAATTCGCTCGGCCTGCTCAACATCAGCCAGGCGGTGATTACCAACCTGCTGATGGGCGGCGCGATGGGCTTCACCGTCTGGCAGTGGAGCAAGGGCGTGCTGACCACCGGCGACCTCGTGCTGGTCAATACCTATCTGATGCAGCTCTTTCGTCCGCTCGACATGCTCGGCATGGTCTATCGGACGGTGCGCCAGGGGCTGATCGACATGGCCGAGATGTTCCGCCTGATCGACACCGAAGCCGAGGTACGGGACGTGCCCGGCGCACCGGCCCTTCTGGTGCAGCGGCCGACACTGGCGTTCGAAGATGTTGTGTTCGGCTACGAGGAAGACCGCACCATCCTCGACGGGCTGAGCTTCGAGGTGCCTGCTGGCAGCCATGTCGCGATCGTCGGCCCCTCCGGTGCGGGCAAGAGCACGATCGGGCGCCTGCTGTTCCGCTTCTACGATCCGCAAGCGGGGCGCATCCTGATCGACGGACAGGACATCGCGCAGGTGACGCAGGCGAGCCTGCGCGAGAAGATCGGCATCGTCCCGCAGGACAGCGTGCTGTTCAACGACACGATCGGCTACAACGTCGCCTATGGCCGCGACGGGGCCGGGCGCGACCGCGTGATCGAGGCCGCCCGGGCAGCGGCGATCCTGCCGTTCATCGAGCAGCTTCCCGACGGGTTCGACACCGAGGTCGGCGAACGCGGGCTCAAGCTGTCGGGCGGCGAAAAACAGCGCGTGGCGATCGCCCGCACGCTGGTGAAGGACCCCCCGATACTGCTGCTCGACGAGGCCACCAGCGCGCTCGACAGCCGGACCGAACAGGAAATCCTCGCCACGCTGCGCCGGGTGTCAAAGGACCGGACCACGCTGGCAATCGCGCACCGGCTCTCGACCATTGCCGATGCCGACCGTATCCTCGTTCTCGAGCAGGGGCGACTGGCGGAAAGCGGCACGCATGGCCAGCTGCTTGCTGCGCGCGGGCTTTATGCGGAAATGTGGGCGCGCCAGCAGGCGGAGAACAGCGCCTGACGCGAGCCGGCGGCCGGAGAGTTCGCCGGCCGGGAAGCCGGGTGTCAGGCCCCACCCTTGTGTTGCAGTGCAACATCGTCCATATGGCCGCCGAGTTCCCGCGCGCCCTTGCTTGCGCGACTTCCCAT
>JBFOLW010000116.1:0-7524 GCA_040830305.1 Erythrobacter sp. | reverse complement strand
CCGCTGCTAGTTGGCCGCCTCCCCACCGGGGCCATGCGGTTCCGGTAGCGCCAGTGAGCGGGCGTAGCTCAGGGGTAGAGCACAACCTTGCCAAGGTTGGGGTCGGGCGTTCGAATCGCCTCGCCCGCTCCATTTTCCTCCATATCGAATATGCCGTGCATGGTTTGCGAAGACTCGCGGACCGATATAGCATTGCGCGTGCTCGAAGCGGGAGACGCTCATGCGCAGATCGGTATTCCTGGGAGTTGTCGCACTGGCGGTCGGTCATGCCACGCCGGGGTTTGCGCAGGATCGTCCCGTTACCGATCAGCGGCCCGATGCCGAAGAAGTCGTTGCGACGCCGCTGACGGACCTCAATCTCAGGAAGGATGAGATTCCGGAACTCCTCCAGCGCGCGGTCGAAGCGCCATATGATCTTGCAGGGCTGGGCGATTGCAGCGCCCTCATCAACGAGGTTCGCAAATTCGACATCATGCTTGGCGACGATTTCGACCTGCCCGGCAATGGCCCCGGCGGCCTCAGTGCCGGAGCGGTCGGCAAGATGGCGGTCGGTTCACTGATCCCGTTCCGCGGGCTGATTCGCGAAGTCTCGGGTGCGCGGAAGCAGCAGGAGCGGCTGGAAACCGCGATCCGCGCCGGGATTGCGCGGCGCGCCTTCCTCAAGGGAATTGGCGCGCAACGCGGTTGCGCCTACCCCGCACGGCCTGCGCGAGCGGACGATATCGCGCGTATCGCCGCCCAGCGCGATCCGGAGGCCGCAGAGAGCGACGACTGACCTGCAGAGCTGACACGCAGTTCGTCGCGTTGAAGCATGAATTGGTCGATCCGAAACGGGATGGGCACTAAAAAGCCTTGCACATCGGCAGCGCGCGGCTATTTCGCGCGATATGTTGTATCGTCAAGCTCGTATCATCCCTTCGTTCGCCTCCTCGATCGCCCTGGTTGCCGCCATGGCCGCTGCTCCCGCGGCTGCGCAGGACAACCGATCCGAATCCGCCGCGACCACCGCGGCGCAGGAGGATCAGCCGCCCGCAGAAGACCTGCATGACCGTAGGATCGACTATCAGGGTCAGATCATCGTCAGCGCGCAGGGCCTGCGCCAGTTCGACCTTCTCGCGGGAACCAGCGTGGTCGAGGCGGCCGACCTCCAACGCAACATGGACGGCCAGCTGGGCGAGGTGCTCGCCAGCCTTCCGGGCGTCTCGGCTTCGGGCTTCGCACCGGGCGCCTCGCGACCGATCCTGCGCGGTTTCGCGGGGGAGCGGGTCAAGGTGCTGGTGGATGGGATCGGGGCTATCGACGCCTCGAACACCTCCGACGACCATGCGGTGTCGATCGACCCGCTTACGGCCGAGAGCATCGAGGTCCTTCGCGGCCCCGCAGTGCTGCTGTTCGGCAGCCAGGCGATCGGCGGCGCAGTCAATGTGATCGACAAGCGCATCCCGCGGCGTATTCCTGCCGAACCGGTCCATATCGATCTCGTCGCGCGCGGAGATACTGCCAGCGACCTGCGCGAATTCGGCGGGTCGATCGACGTACCCTTCGGCGACAGCGGTGTGGTCGCGCATATCGATGGTTCGTGGCGCAAGACCAACGATCTCGAGATCGCGGGATTTCAGGTTGCCCCGGCTTTGCGTGCCGAGCTGCTCGAGGAAGCAGCCGAAGAGCAGGGTGAAGGCGAGATCGAGGAAGCCGAAGAACTGCGCGAAGCGGCCGGGCAGCGCGGCATCCTGCCGAACAGCGCGACCGAGACCTGGACCGCCAACGCCGGCCTCGCCCTTTTCCGCGGCGACAGCAGCCTTGGTGTTTCTTTCGGTGTCTACGACACGGCCTACGGCGTACCCGGTCGTCCCGGTGCGGGGCACCATCATGGCGAGGAAGAGGAAGGCCATGATGATGACGATCACAGTGAGGAAGAGCACGGCGAGGAAGAGGGCGAGGAGCTGGTCAGCATCGGCCTGCGCCAATATCGCGCCGATCTTCGCGGCGATGTCTTCCTCGGCGAAGGGTTCTTCGAGCGATTGAGGTTGCGCGCGGGCTATTCGGATTACACCCACACCGAATTCGAGGGTGACGAGGTCGGCACGGTCTTCGACGTCGAAGGCGTCGAAGCACGGCTCGAACTGGTGCAGAACCAGCAGGGCCGCTGGCGCGGATCGATGGGCGCGCAGTACTATTTCCGCGATTTCGAAGCGGTCGGCGCCGAAGCCTTCGTCGCGCCCAACCGGACCGAACAGCTCGCGTTCTTCGCCTTGCAGGAATATGGCAACGGGCCATTCCAGGTCGAAGGCTCTGCGCGCTTCGAGACCACCGATGTCGGTTCGACCCAGCTCGGTATCGAGCGCAGCTTCGATACGTTCTCGGGAGCGCTCGGACTGGCCTACGACGGGCCCCAGGCCTTCCGTGCGGGTGTAAACCTCTCGCGCGTCGCTCGTGCTCCATCGGGCGAAGAACTGTTCTCCAATGGCCCGCATATTGCGACACAGGCCTTCGAAATCGGCGATCCCGATCTCGTAACCGAGCGCGCATGGGGTGCGGAGATCTTCGCGCGTGGCCGGGTGGGCCGGGCCGAATTCAGCCTAGCCGCCTACAAGAACTGGTTCGACGACTTCATCTACCTGAGCGCCACCGGTGCCGAGGAGGATGAACTGCCGGTCTTCGTCTATCGCCAGCAGGACGCGACCTACACCGGGGTCGAGGGCGAACTGGACTACGAATTCTTCGACAATGGCAGCGTGGCATTCGGTGCCGAGCTGCGCGGCGAATATGTCAGAGCCAAGCTTTCCGACGGCAATTCAGTCCCGCGCATTCCGCCGCTGAGCCTGTCAGGCGCGCTGACCGCTTCGGCGGGCGATTTCGACCTCCGCGGCGAGGTCGAGTGGTTCGACGATCAACGCAAGGTCGCGCCGTTCGAAACCATGACCGACGGCTTCACCCATGTGAATGCCTCGATCACCTGGCGGCCGCTGCGCGACAATCCCAATGTCAGCTTCATGGTGAAGGCCGACAACATCTTCGATGTAACGGGGCGCCGCCACACCAGCTTCACCAAGAACTTCGTGCCGCTGGCGGGCCGCAACATCAGCGCGAGCGTGCGCGCCAGCTTCTAGTCGGAGCTGGCGCCGCCCGCGCCCTCGGCTTTGCCCTCGGCGTGCGCGGCGCGGACCTCTGCGTCGAGCCGCTTGGCGCGCTCGTCGACCACCTCGATCCGGCTGCGCTGCTGGCCATAGGCGAAGACCATCAGCAACCCGCCGACGATTGCGAGGTTCTTCAAGGCCATTGCAGCCTGGACCTGGTCGGTCACCTGTTCGTGGAAGAACAGTGTCGCCAATGCAGTGAAGACCACCAGTGCCAGGCTGGCGATGCGCGTCATGAAACCGCTCGCCAGCACCAGCCCGGCAACGATCTCGAACACGCCGACGGCCAGCGCCATGCTGCCCGGGAAGGGCGATTCGGCTTCCATGTAGGCGGCGGTCCCGGCGGTATCCATCACCTTGCCGAGCCCGGCGAAAACGAACAGGGCGCCGAGCAGGATGCGCCCGACTATTGCTGCGACTGTGGCCATCGTGGCTCTCCCCCCAGACTGACTTCCCTTGCGAAACCCCCCGCGCCAGCGGTGGGTTCCTACTCCTCCACCGCGAAGGTCAGTTCCGCGTGTTCGCGCAGCCGCTCGACGAGCGCTTCGCCGAGGAACGAGCCCGGCGTGCCGACGCCACCTTCCGCGTCGCTGTCGAGCAACGCCATGCCCGTTTCCGCCAGCATCCGGCTGGTCGAGCCGTAACCGGGATCGTACTTGCCCTTCACCCCGTAGTGCAGCCGTTTGCCATCGGGCCATTCGCCCACGAACAACACGTCGTAATAGCCGTTCTCGCGCTCTTCCTTGCTCGGGCCCTCGCCCGGCTTGGGGGGCTTGGCCCCGAACGGGTTCTTGAGCATTTCGACCACTGCATTGGCGGCGGCTTTGCCCGCGTCCCCCGGGCTGGTGAGCATCATCTCGTCGTAGCGGAAGTCTTCGCCATAGGGATGGCCGCGCAGGAAATTGGTGCGGTGGACGTTCTTGGTGTTGATCGTCGCCATGATGAAGGGCGCAGCCCATTTGTCGAGCTCGGCCTCGTGGCGCGGGATCATGCCGCTGGGCTGGTCGGGGCCTTCGAAGCCGGGGGTCAGGCCGAAGGGATTGTTCAGCACCTTGATGATGCCGGGGTTCTTCGCTGCCGCCTTCATCGTAGCGGTAAGGCTTGCCGCGGTTCCGCCTGAAAAGGTGCCCTGCATTCCGCGCACGCGGCCCTTCACGCGCGGGGCGGGCGAACCATGTCGCGACACCGCTTCCTGCTGCAACATCAGCACACCGAGATCGAAGGGGATCGAGTCGAAGCCGGAAGAGAACGTGATCCGCGCACCCGATTGCCTCGCCGCCTCGTGATGGAGGTCGATCTGTTCGCGCATCCAGGCGGGTTCTCCGCAGAGGTCGGCGTAGTCGGTGCCGGTCTTGACGCAGGCGGCGACCAGCTTGTCGCCATAGAGTTGGTAGGGGCCAACCGTGGTGAGGACGACCTTGGTGCGGTTGCACATCGCCTCGAGGCTCGCGGGATCGTCGGCATCGGCGACCACCAGCGGAGTGGATTTGGGCGCACCGATTTCATCGCGCACCGCTTCCAGCTTGTCCATGCTGCGCCCGGCCATGGCCCATTTGGGACCATCATCCCGACTGCCATATTCACGCACGAAGTGCTCGGCGACGAGGCGCCCGGTATATCCGGTGGCACCATAGACAATGATATCGAATTCGCGGTCGGCCATGCGATACTCTCCCAAATGTGATCGGGAGATGTGCGCTGCCGGCGCGCGCGAGTCAAAGACGTAGCGTCATCCCCGCGGTCAGAGCCGCGGCAGCGTGACCCCGCGCTGGCCCATATACTTGCCCGCGCGGTCCTTGTAGCTCGTCTCGCAGCGCTCGTTGCCCTGGAGGAACAGGAACTGGCACGCGCCCTCGTTGGCGTAGATCTTGGCGGGCAGCGGCGTGGTGTTGGAGAACTCCAGCGTCACATGGCCTTCCCAGCCGGGCTCGAGCGGGGTGACGTTCACGATAATCCCGCAGCGTGCATAGGTGCTTTTGCCGAGGCATATCACCAGCACGTCTTCAGGCACGCGGAAATATTCGACCGTGCGCGCGAGCGCAAAGCTGTTGGGCGGGATGACGCAGACGTCGGTTTCACGATCGACGAAGCTATTGCTGGCGAAATCCTTCGGATCGACCACCGCGCTGTCGACATTGGTGAAAATCTTGAACTCGGGCGCCACCCGCGCATCGTAGCCGTAGCTCGACAGGCCGTAGCTGATCACACCCTCGCGTCGCTGCGCTTCGACGAAGGGCTCGATCATCCCCTCGTTCGTCGCCTTGTCGCGGATCCACTTGTCCGAAAGAATCGCCATGACGCGACGATTCCCGAGCCGCGCTGCGGGAGCAAGCGGCCCGGGAATCTTATCCGCCCTTTAACTCGCCAGCAGCGTCGCGTTCCCGCCGGCCGCGGTGGTGTCGATACACACCACGCGCTCGGTGGCGAAACGCTGGACATAGTGCGGCCCGCCCGCCTTGGGGCCGGTCCCGGACAGCCCTTCGCCGCCAAAGGGCTGGCTTTCGACCACCGCGCCGATCTGGTTGCGGTTGACGTAGAAATTGCCGACCTTGGCGCGCGCCTCGACGAGGGCGCGCACGTCGTCATTGCGGCTGTGGAGACCAAGCGTCAGGCCGTATCCGGTTGCGTTTATGTCCGCGATCACCTGTTCGAGATCGCGCGACTTCCAGCGCACCACGTGCAGCACGGGGCCGAAGTTTTCGCGCTTGAGGTCGAGGATCGAATCCATCTCGATGATCGTGGGCGCGACGAAGCATCCGGCATTGGCGCCGCGGTGCAGGCGCCGCCGCCAGACGGGTCGCCCGCCTTTCTTGCGGCGCGCGACATGGCGCTCGAGCGCGGCCTTGGCATCGGGGTCGATCACCGGGCCGACATCGGTCGACAGGTCCTCGGGATTGCCGATCGTCAGCGCCTCGAAACCACCGCGGATCATCTTCAGCATCTCGTCGTAGACGTCGTCCTGGATGTAGAGGACGCGCAGCGCGGAACAGCGCTGGCCCGCGCTCTGGAATGCCGATGCGACGACGTCGCGCGTGACCTGTTCGGGCAGGGCGGTGGAATCGACGATCATCGCGTTCTGCCCGCCGGTCTCGGCGATAAGCGTGGCAATCGGGCCGTCGCGCGAGGCAAGGCTGCGGTTGATCGCCTGCGCGGTCTGCGTCGAGCCCGTGAAGGCGACGCCCGCGATGCGCGGGTCCGACGTGATGAATTCGCCCACGTCGCCCGCACCGGGGAGCAGCTGGAAGGCCTCCTCGGGAATTCCCGCCTCATGACAAAGACGCACCGCCAGAGCTGCAATCAGCGGGGTCTGCTCGGCAGGCTTGGCGACCACCGTATTGCCCGCGGCAAGCGCGGCGGCAGGCGTCCCGATAAAGATCGCCAGCGGGAAGTTCCACGGGCTGATGCAGGCGAAGACGCCGCGCCCGTGCAGGCTCAGGCGGTTTTCTTCGCCGGTCGGGCCGGGCAGCGGCATGGGCCGGGTGAACTGGCGTCGCGCCTCATTGGCGTAGAAGCGGAGGAAATCGACTGCCTCGCGCAGTTCCAGCACTGCGTCCATGAGCGTCTTGCCCGCTTCACGCTGGCACAGGCTGAGGAATTCGTCGGTGTGCTCCTCGAAGAGGTCGGCAGCCGCTTCGAGCAGCAGCGCGCGTTTCTCGCCGCCGAGCCGGTCCCATCCGGGCTGGATCGCCTCGGCGCGGGTGATCGCTTCTTCGACCTCGAAGTCGAGCGTGTCGCGCCGCGTGCCGACTTCGGCGGTCAGATCATGCGGCTTGTTGATCGGCGCAATCTCGGCCTCTGCGCCCGACATGAAGGTCGGCTTCGCTTCCCAGTGCCGATTCTCAAGCGCGGCGAGGCGTTCCTGCAGCGGCTCGAGCACCAGCGGATCGGACAGGTCGATCCCGGCCGAATTGCGTCGGTCGGGAAAGATGTCGGCAGGGAGCGGGATGGTCGGATTGCGATAGGGCTCGAGCGCAGCCAGCTCGGCCACCGGGTCGGTCGCCAGGTCGGCGGCGGGCACGTCGGCGTCGGCCATGCGGTTGACGAAGGAACTGTTGGCGCCGTTCTCGAGCAGGCGGCGCACGAGATAGGCGAGCAGATCCTTGTGCGTGCCGGTCGGCGCATAGATGCGCACATTGGTACGGTTGTTGCCCTCCATCTGGGCCAACGCCCCGTAAACGTCCTCTCCCATTCCATGCAGCCGCTGGAACTCCAGAGGTTTCGATCCGGCGAGCGCCTTGATCGCACCGATCGTATAGGCGTTGTGGGTGGCAAAGGCGGGGTAGATCACATCGTCCGCCGCCAGCATCCGCCCGGCACAAGCAAGATAGCTGACATCGGTCGCGAGCTTGCGCGTGAAGACGGGGAAATCGGTGAAGCCGCCGACATG
>JBFOLW010000115.1:0-5174 GCA_040830305.1 Erythrobacter sp. | reverse complement strand
GGCGATAGTGATCGATGCGGTACCCGTAACGGCCATGATCGGCACTCCCTAGCTACGAGACCGAGTGTCGCCGAATATGGTTAACAGGAGGTAAGCCGGGTCAGAGCTCGACTACGTCCCGCCATTCTTCGTGCCGTTCGGCCTGTAACCTGAAGAACGGACACAGCGGGATAATTTGAAGACTTCGCTCGCGGGCATCGCTTACGACCGTCCCGGCCAACGCCAGACCGATGCCCTGCCCGCGCAGCGAATCGGGCACGCCGGTATGATCGACGATGATCCGGGACGTACCAACCTTCGAATAAGTCAGTTCGGCCTCTTCGCCGCCACTTCCGGGCCGGTAGACATAGCGCCCCTTGCTCGGCCCGTCCTCGTGGGCAATGTCAAATTTGGCCAAGCGCGCCTCCTTAGGCAGCTAGATCAGTCCCGCCAGCGGGCTGCTCGGGTCGGCATATTTGCGCGTCGGCATGCGCCCCGCAAGATAGGCGTCGCGTCCGGCCTCTACCGCAAGCTTCATCGCCCGGGCCATGCGGATCGGGTCCTTTGCCTCGGCGATCGCGGTGTTCATCAACACGCCATCGCAGCCCAGTTCCATTGCCACCGCCGCGTCGCTGGCAGTGCCGACTCCGGCATCGACCAGCACCGGAACGCTCGCCCCTTCCTTGATCAGGCGAATGGTCACGCGATTCTGGATGCCCAGCCCCGAACCGATCGGCGCGCCCAGCGGCATGACCGCAACCGCGCCTGCGTCTTCGAGCTGCTTGGCGGCGATCGGATCGTCGACGCAGTAGACCATCGGCAGGAAGCCTTCCTTGGCCAGCGTCTCGGTCGCCGTAAGCGTTTCGCGCATGTCGGGGTAGAGCGTCTTCGCTTCGCCCAGGACCTCGAGCTTTACGAGGTCCCAGCCGCCCGCCTCGCGCGCCAGCCTCAGCGTGCGTATTGCATCATCCGCGGTGAAGCAGCCGGCGGTGTTGGGCAGGTAGGTGACCTTCTTCGGATCGATGTAGTCGGTCAGCATCGGCGCCTTGGGATCGCTGACATTGACCCGGCGAACCGCCACGGTAACGATTTCGGCACCCGACGCCTCGAGCGCGGCGGCGTTCTGCTCGAAATCCTTGTACTTGCCGGTGCCGACGATGAGCCGGCTCTTGAAAGTGCGGCCGGCAACCGACCAGCCATGTTCTTCACCGCCGCCCACGAAATGAACAATCTCCAGCGTGTCGCCATCGGCGATCGCGTGATTGGCGAGCTTGCTGCGCGGCGCGATGGTGCCATTGTGCTCGACCGCAACCTTGGCGGGATCGAGCTCCAGCTCGCGCACGAGTTGGGCGATGGTGGTAGCGGCACTGCGGCGGGTCTCGCCATTGACGGTCAAGGCAATCATGCGGCCCGACTTAGTCTCCGCAGCGCTCCTTGCAAGCGGCGGAGTGCGCATGGCGCAAATTGAGGATGTGGCCGAGCGAAACCAGCGCCACGCCGATGATGGTCAGCACGGCCTCCTTGTACCCGTGCGGCACTGCCAGCGCGCCGCCCATGAAGGTCAGCCCGGTCATCGCAATCACGAAAGGCGCCGCCATCCGGTGACGCAGCGCGCCCCAGCCGATCGCTACCGCGGCGATAAGCGTCGCCAGCACCAGACCGAACCGGTGAATCTCGGGCGCCAGAAACAGTTCGCCGCCGATACCAAGGCCTGAGACGAGGACGATCGAGAGCAGGCAGTGCACCGCGCATGCGCCCGACAGGAGAATTCCCGCACGGTCGAGTCTCCGACGAATCGGCGAGATGGCGCGTTGCAACATGACATGCCAGTTATGTTATGGTGTATCCTCTTTCAAGCGAAACCATGAAAGATCGCGCACTTTGGGGTTGCGGGTTTTCGATCGCCGTTTGCCCGATTTGCACTTGCGCTGCGGTTTCGCGCTTACCAGAGACGAGACCATGTCCGAGAACAGCATTCAGGCCCGACCGATCGCGGTCGCCAACTGGCTCTATTTCGTCGCGGCGCTTGTCCTCCTAATGGTCGCCGTGGGCGGAATCACCCGCCTCACCGAAAGCGGCCTGTCGATCACCGAGTGGAAGCCGATCACGGGAGCCATCCCCCCGCTATCCGAAAGTGCCTGGCAGGCCGAATTCGAGCTGTACAAGGCTACTGGCGAATACAAGAACGTGACCGGTCCCGCAGGGATGGATCTTGCGGCCTTCAAGTTCATCTTTTTCTGGGAATGGTTCCATCGCCTGCTCGGCCGGATGATCGGGCTTGCTTTCGCGCTCCCGCTCGCCTGGTTCTGGATCAAGCGCGCAATCCCGGCAGGCTACAAGTGGCGCCTGCTAGCGCTGCTGGCGCTTGGCGGCCTGCAGGGTGTGTTTGGCTGGTTCATGGTGCGTAGCGGCCTATCGAGCACGATGACCGATGTGAGCCATTTCTGGTTGTCGATCCATCTGCTCACTGCTCTCTTCACGCTCGGCGGCCTCGTCTGGACGGCACTCGATCTCAAGCAGCTGGCGCATGGGAGGCATCCTCCGGCGCGCTGGACCGGCACGGCAAGCTGCGTCGGGGCGATCCTGTTTATCCAGCTCTTGCTCGGAGCATGGGTGGCCGGCCTCAACGCCGGCCTCGCATCGGACACCTGGCCGCTGATGCAAGATCGTTTCGTTCCCGAGTACGATCAGTCGCACGGATTTCTCTGGGCGCTGACGCACGATCCTTACCTGCTCCACTTCCTGCATCGGTGGTGGGCCTGGATCGCCGTGATCGCGCTGGTCATTATGGCACGGCGGGTCAAACCGCGTGCCCGCCCGGCCTCGGTTGCGATCCATGCTGCCTTCGGCACGCAGATCATCCTCGGCATTGCCACGGTGTGGACAGGGGTCGCGCTATGGGTCGCGGTGGCCCACCAGGTCGTTGGCGCATTGCTGGTTGCGAGCTTCGCCTGGGGTGCGCATGTGCTGGGTCGTCGCACGTGACTGCGCTGATCTATTGCCCCTTCCCGGACGCGGCGACCGCGGAGGAGGTTGGGCGCGCACTCATCGAGGAAGGCCTTGTTGCCTGCATCAATATCGGCGCCCCGATGCGCTCGATATTTGCGTGGGACGGAAAGCTCGACGAGGGCGAGGAGGTTCCCTGCCTGCTCAAGACGTCGAGCGACAAGCTCGACGGCGCTGCCGCCCGGCTGGAGAACTTGCACCCTTACGATGCACCCGCAATAATGGGGTGGCATTGTGATGCTGCGGGAGCGGCGACCAAGGAATGGTTGGCGGCTCTTTAGCGTACGGGACGGGGGGATGCATGCCAGCTAGCGATCGCCGGGGAGTGCTGACCGCTATCGGCTCCATGCTCGCACTTCCGGCTCTTGGCCTTGCCGGACCCGTCAATCCCGCCAGGTCCATCATTCTTCCGACACGGCAGTTCATCCTCCGCCGCGAACTCGAGCGGGGTCTGGCCGGCGGATCCAGCCTGACTGTTGCGCGCGAGTGGAAGGGGCGGTTCGAAGCGCTGGCAGGCGCTTCGCGCGTCACGGGCGAGCAAATCATCTGCACCGTGGATGCGCCGCCGCACCTCGAACCGATCGCCGCTATCGAGCGCAACCGCATCGCCGCGGGGCCTTTCCCGGCGCGGCTCGATGCGGACGGTCGCATGATCGGCAGCCCCGTCGAACAGGCGCAGGACACGGCCACGGCCGTCCGTACGGCGATGTCCGTCCTCGAACAGGCGGGCAAATCGGCGAGGGAACTGCGGGAAGCACGACAGTTTCTTTCGCGGCTCACCGAGGCGGCAGGCACGGTCATCAGCGCGCCGCCGCCCGACCTGTTCTTCCCGCACCCGGGCAGCGCGCGTGAAGTCCGGACGCTCGAGCTGCCCGATGGAGCAACGGGCGAAGTCACGGTCGAGCTTACCGCCGGCGCAGGTCTCGGCGGCCTGCTCGATATCTTCGAGCGCCGGATCGCCACGCGGATCGGCGACGACAGCCGGCTCTCGCGAGAAACCTGGCGCCTGAGACTGACCTGAAATCACTGGGGTTGCATTTTACCCCACTCAAGATGCGCGGAATTGCTTGACTGGCGAGCGTTTCGACGCCATTTGCCGCGCGCTTCGCGGGTCCGTTTGCACGGATTCGCCGATTGGCGCCGACGCCCCGCAAGGGCACGGCACAAACACTAGGAACGGAAACCAGCCATGAAGGCTCTTACGAAGGCAACCCGGTCGATCAAGCCGGCCGAGGTCGAAAAGAAGTGGCACATCATCGACGCCGAAAATCTCGTCGTCGGTCGTCTCGCCGCCATCATCGCCAACCACCTGCGCGGCAAGCACAAGCCGAGCTACACCCCGCACGTCGATTGCGGCGACCATGTCGTCGTCATCAATGCCGACAAGGTGAAGTTCACCGGCAAGAAGCTGAACGACAAGGTGTATTACAAGCACACCGGCCACCCGGGCGGCATCAAGGAAACCACTCCGGCCAAGGTGCTGGAAGGCAAGTTCCCCGAGCGCGTCCTTGAAAAGGCCGTCGAACGCATGATCCCGCGCGGCCCGCTTGGCCGTGCGCAGATGCGTGCGCTCCACGTATTCGCCGGCACCGAGCACCCTTACGACGGCCAGAAGCCCGAGAAGCTCGACGTTGCCTCGATGAACCGCAAGAACAAGGTTGTCGCATAATGGCCGACGAAACCAAGAATGAAACCGTTTCGGATCTCGCGGATCTGAAGGACATCGCCGGTGACGCGCCCCAGGGCGATGCTGCCGATATCGCGGCCACCGCCGAAGTTCCCCTGCGCGAGCAGGAACTGGACAAGGAAGGTCGCGCTTACGCAACCGGTCGCCGCAAGGACGCAACCGCACGCGTCTGGCTCAAGCCCGGCAGCGGCAAGGTCATCGTCAACGGCAAGGACCAAGAAGTGTATTTCGCACGTCCGACGCTGCGCCTGATCATCGACCAGCCTTTCACGATCACCGATCGCCAGGGCCAGTACGACGTCGTCGCCACGGTGCGCGGCGGTGGCCTCTCGGGCCAGGCCGGTGCAGTCAAGCACGGCATCTCGCAGGCACTCGCCAAGTACGAGCCGGCGCTGCGCAGCACGGTCAAGGCTGCAGGCTTCCTGACCCGCGACAGCCGCGTGGTCGAGCGTAAGAAGTACGGCCGGGCCAAGGCACGCCGCAGCTTCCAGTTCTCGAAGCG
>JBFOLW010000114.1:0-4460 GCA_040830305.1 Erythrobacter sp. | reverse complement strand
CTGGGCCGCGCCACATGTGTCCCGCAAAGGAAGCACGGCACCCGGTCGATTGCGCGAGCGGCCTAGGCCGACGGGCGGATGAATGCAACCGGCAATGCTTTGCGGCGCAAAACTATCTTTGCAAATAGTTCGCAATTGCAATAGCGCGTGAACTGGTTCGCAACTGGTTCAGGTTGGAGCTAGGCCTGGTGCTGGCTTGCGCCGATCGCTCGGCGTTCAGCCGACCATGACCCGCTGATGCCGGTCCGCGCAGCCGTCGCGTTCTTCGACAAGCAGTTGCGTTGCGGCATCGCCGGGCATTGGGCGGCCGAAATGGTATCCCTGGCCCAGCGTGCACCCAGCGGTGCGCACCGTCCGGCCTTGTCGCGGCGTCTCGATCCCTTCGGCGACGATCTCGATCCCGAGCGCGCGGCCCATCTCCGATATTGCGCGGATGATCGCGTCGCTCTTGCGGCCCGCGCGGCTGCCGGAGACGAAGCTACGGTCGACCTTGATCTTCGAGAACGGCCACTGGCTGATGTAGCCGAGCGAGGAGTAGCCGGAGCCGAAATCGTCTAGCGCGAACCGAACGCCCGCGCGCGACAATTCCTCGATGAACAGGGCAATGTGGGGACTGTCCTCGACGAACAGGTTCTCGGTTACTTCGAGTTCGAGCCGTTCGGGGGCAAGCCCTGCCGCCCGGATGGCGCGCAGGATGCCTAGCGCTGAACCCGGGGCCCGGATCTGGAGCGGCGAGAGGTTAACCGCAATGCGCACGTCGCTGGGCCAGGATGCGGCGACGCGTGCAGCCTCCCCGGTGAGCCAGTCGCCCAGCGCAACGATCGCTCCGCAATCCTCGGCGATCGGGATGAATACATCGGGACGGATCTCACCCATTTCGGGGTGGAACCAGCGGGCAAGCGCCTCAAAGCAGCGGATGTTCCCCGTTTCCAGATCGACGATCGGCTGGAAATGGACCGACAGCTCTTCGCGTGCCAGAGCAAGGCGCAACTCGGCCTCGATCTTGCGGCGGTGCATGAGGTTGTTGGTCATGGCCTGATCGAAGAACCGGATCTGCGAGCGCCCGACCGCCTTGGCCTCGAACAGCGCGAGATCGGCGTGGCGCATCAATTCATCGGACGTCGTCCCATCGTCGGGCATCAGGGCAATTCCAATCGAGGCATCCATCTCGATCGTTTCGCCTTCCACCCGCATCGTGCGCTGCACTTCGCTCAGTATCCGACTTGCGAGGAATGCCGCGTCTGGCCGGTCCTCTACCGGACTAGCGATCACGAATTCGTCGCCGGCGAACCGCGCCACGATATGCTCGGCACCGACAATATCCGAAAGGCGCCGGCCGATGGTCTTCAGCACTGCGTCGCCTGCGAGGTGGCCCTTGAGGTCGTTGACCTCCTTGAACCGGGCGAGATCGAGCCAGAAAATTGCCAGATGGTCCTGTTCGCCTACCTGCTCCAGCACATCCGGAAGCCGCCGGTTCAGGCCGGGTCGGTTGGAAAGGCCGGTCACCGGGTCGGTGAGGGCGAGGACCTCCATTTCGGCCGCCAGCGCTGCGCTGCGGTCTGCCGCCTGGAGCGAATCCCGCAGGGCGCGGAAAATCGACGACACGATCGAATACATCGCGGGAAAAAGCATCGCGATCGTCACGGCGAGGAATATCGAGGCCGTGGAACCTTCGGTCAGCGAGGCGCAGACGATCGGCACGCTGACGAGCGTCAGTTGTCCGAAAGCGATCGACGGTCTGGCCGCGTTGTTGGCGCATATCCCGATCGCATAGCCGATCGCATTGGAAATGATCAGCACCTGCGCCATGGGGTCGATTTCGAGCACGACGGCAGACGCCGCGATGAGTCCGAGGACGAGACTGAAAGCGAAGGCGCCCAGCTTGTAGGCCAGCTCGCGCCTTGTCGCGCTGGCGCCGCCGGGGCGTTCGGCCATCTGGATCGCATTGACGATGCGCAGCATCGCGATGACGCTCAGCAGCGAGGTCAGCGCATAGAACAGGGCGTTGTCGGAGATAAAGGCGACTGCTGCACTGGCCAGCGAGGTGGTCAGCGCGCCGATACCAAGCGCGGCACGGCGCCGCAGCAAGGAACCGACCAGCGCGGTGTGGGCCTTCTCGGTCAGCGGATCGTTTGCGCGTTCACACGCAAAAATCCGTTTCCATTCACGAGGATTGGTTTGAGGGCCCATCCCCCGATACTACGCACGCTTCGGTCATGGTATCGTTAACAAGCCGTTCCGAAGAAACCCTCAGCTTTGCGAAAACCCGGCTTTTGCTAGCGCGCCAGCAGGCGTTCGATGGCAAGCGTGTCCTCAAGGTTGGCGGCGAGGCGGCGATCGAGCGTCCGGCAGATGCCCAGCCACCAGCGATAGCTCTCGCGGTCACCGGTAAAATGCGCCAGCTCCGCCTGCTGGCGCGCCGCCTGGGCAGCGCCAAGACCGTGTTCGGCAAAATGACGCAGGGCATCGCGCATGGAGTTGTCGAATCGCGTCGTCGCGGCCTCCATCTGCGCCTGATCGCCATTGTCATTGGCCGCACGGGAATGCGCCTTCCTCGCCAGCGCACGCGCGATCGGCGAATACGCGGTGGAACGGGCGGCGGCGAAGTGGAGGGGCATGCTTCTGACCTCGTGAAGCTTTTCTGCGACGGCCCCCTCTAGTGCGCCCGCACTAAGCATAGGTTCCGCGATATGGTTGCGAGAAGGTAAACCATTCCCCACGTGGGCACGGTTCAGCGCTTGCCGGGTTCTGCGATCCACTTGCCCGAATTGGCATATTCCTCTCGCACCCGACCCGATTGCGGAAGCTTGTCGCGAGACGGTTGCGTAATACTCGCGCTTACCGGCGGCTGCGCGCCACTGCTGCCAACTGGCACCCTTGCCGCCGGACTGGCCGCGATGGCATTGTTAGACGGTGGCGCGGCACTGCGCACCGGCCCCGGTGCCCCGGCTTCGGCACGGCGGACATTCGGCGCGGCCAGCGGTTCGCTGCCGGCATAGATGTCGGTAAAGGCCCCGGCCGTCCCGGCTCCGCCCTTCCAGCGATAGAAGCGATGCGCGCCGATCGTGCGTATGAAGTCGAGGCTCGCGGCCCAGTAGGGATTGACGTAATTGGTGTGATAGTGGGTGGCGAGGCCGACGGGCTGGTAGACCTCGCCGGCAAGTGCCGCGAGTGCGACCGATTGTGCCACCGCCCAGGCGCGCCGCGATGGCGTGCGCCGCATCGATCCGTCGCAGGTAAAGCTGAACTGGCAACCCGTGGTCCGCTCCGACCCCTGGAACACGACGCCGCAGATGCTTGCCGGATAGGCCGGGTGCGCCACCCGGTTGAGCACGACCTGCGCGACCGCCTGCTGGCCGGCATAGCTCTCGCTCGCGGCCTCGTAATAGACCGCCATCGACAGGCATTGCAGCGCGCGCGCCTTGTCGAGGCCGCTGCCCGCCTGCCGAAATGCCTGCGCTGCCGCACCTGCACCGTGGCTTTCGGCGAACTCGACCGTTTCCAAGGTGCCTTCGGCCTCGCGCAGGTCGGCGAGATCGGTGGCGAGCCGGGGGGCATCCTCGAGATAGTAGAAGGCAGAGCCGGGAAAACTCTCACCCGGCGTCTCGAAGGGCATGGCGGTGAGCGCGACGCGTTCGTCTTCCAAGCCCAGCACTTGCCTGAATTCCGACCACTGTCCCTGCGCAGCGACGGTCGGAAGCGCGATCGCGGCAGTGAGGATTGCACCGCGCGCCGCCAGCTGGCGGCGATTTGTGGGCCCGGTATTCCGGCGACGCGAGCGGGCCGGTGCCGCGCTATTTGCGCGTCCCGACTGCCGGGCTCTCCCCGTCCTACTGGTCATCGAGCGTTCTACCATGGGCCCTAACTCTTAACTCAATCGTGGCCCGTCCGACAGGCACGCGCGCCGGCCATCCCGCAACGGGACTCGGGCGCCGTGTGCCATACCACCGGCAGGCTTAATAAACTCCCGTCTTGTGCAATGCGGCATCGACGGTTAGGCGGATGCCCGTGTCACGGGTTGGCCTGTTCGCGCAGGCCCTAAGAGGGAAAGAGGTGCCCCGAGGCCGCCGCGAGGCGGACCGGGAAATCCTCCGCTGCCCCCGCAACTGTGACCGGGGAGCGATCCCGCCACATGCCACTGGCCCCAAGCGGTCCGGGAAGGCGGCGGGAAAGCGTCGATCCGGGAGCCAGGAGACCTGCCCTTGACCGTCGTTCGGCTGCGGGCGGGGTGTACCGGTGGCAAACGTGGATGGGGCGTAATGCGCTCCCTCCCGTCATGGACGGCAATTCGTCTATGACAGGAGGTCTTGTGCGTAAGTATCTGCTTTTTCTTTCCGTTTCTCTGATTCCGTCCTTTGTTCAGGCGCAGGATGCGGCCAATAACGATACCGAGGTCGTCCTTGCCGGTGAGCGACAGCCGACGATTACGGTGACTGCCAACGGGCTGGGTACCGCGATCG
>JBFOLW010000113.1:0-23048 GCA_040830305.1 Erythrobacter sp. | reverse complement strand
GCCGGCTCCGGCAAGGCCGGGATGCGCGACCTCCAGGTGGGCGATGCCGACATCTCCGTCGCGGGCTCGGGGGATGCGGAATTCGCGTCCGACGGCAAGGTCGATGCCAACATCATGGGCTCGGGCACGATAACCGTGAACGGCCGCGCCGACTGCACCGTCAGTGCGATGGGTTCGGGCAAGCTCAATTGCCGCGAGGTTCGCACGGCAAGTGCGGCACCCGATGCTCCCGAGGCGCCGGAAGCTCCGGAGAGCTGAGTTCATCGACGTTTCACACATTCTCCGCTAGGCGGCGCAGCGAAAGGAAACCGCATGCGCCGCCTAGCCGTATCTGTTCTTCTCCCCGCAGCCGTGATGCTGCCGGGCTGCCTGGCCAAGACAGTCGTCGACGTCGCGACGGCGCCGGTAAGAGTGGTGAGCAAGGGCGTGGACCTGGCCACCACCAGCCAATCGGAGGCCGACGAGAAGCGCGGCCGCGAGATCCGCCGACGCGAGCAGCGTCTGGCAAAGCTTGAACGGGACTACGAGAAACAGCTCGATCAATGCGAAGACGGCAATCGCCGCGCCTGTGCCGAGGCCCGCGACACCTATGCCGAAATGCAGCAAATCATTCCGTCGATCCCGGTCGAGCCCGAAGACTAGCCGGCAGGCGTTGCCGCACGGCGCAGCCGGTCGTTGATCGCAAGACCGATGCCCTCCTGCGGGATCGGTGCAATGGCAATGTGCGGTTTATGAGACCGCGCGCCTTCGTGAAGGCAGGCATATAGCCGCGACGCCGCCTCGGCGAGATCGCCCCGCGCCGACAGGGTACAATCCCCCGCGATTGCGCCGAACCCGATCATAAAGTCGTCTGGCGCAACCCGGGTTGCGTTCAGCCGCACAGGCTTGCCCGGCGCATAATGGCTAGCAAGCTGTCCGGGGGCTTCGATGCCGCCAGAAGCGTCGCGCAACTCGAGCGGCGCATCCCAATAATGCTCGTAGAGAGCCGCAAGGTCGACCGGACCGGGCCGAAGCTCCTCCCAGCTTCCGTCTTCTCGGATTGCGAGGATCGTCGATTCCAACCCCTCCGCACATGGCCGCCCGTCATCGAGGATCAGATCGATACGACCGTCCAGCGTCGAAGCGACGTGTTCGGCAGTCGTTGGGCTTATATAGCCGCTACGGTTCGCAGAGGGGGCGGCGATCGGAAACTCACACGCCTTGAGCAAGGCTTGCATGACGGCATGATCGGGACTGCGCAACGCGACCGTATCTAGCCCGGCGGTGACCGCGCTTGCCAGTTTGGCATCCGCGCGTTTGGGAACGACCATTGTCAGCGGCGCGGGCCAATAGATGTCTGCAAGCACATCGGCCGTCCACGGTAGGTTGGCGAGATTGCGCGCCTCCGCGACCCCACTCACATGCACGATAAGCGGATTGAAGCTCGGCCTACCCTTGGCCTCGTAGATTCGCGCCACGGCTGCATCGCTGTCGGCGCGCGCGGCGAGGCCGTAGACGGTCTCGGTCGGAACGGCGACGAGCCCGCCATCGCGTAGAATCTGCGAGGCCCGCGCGATCCCTTCGGCGTCCGCCAGTATCGTTTCCGTAACGTATTTGCCGCTCATCCCTTCGCGCTATATCTGGGTCCGCACAAAGCCAAGAGGAAAGCCCCAATTGACCTATACGCCCGCCACCCAAGACCAGCTGCTCGCCATCCGCGTGAATGCGGGTATCGAGGAGCTAGCCCGGGCCGACAAGTTCGCGGCCGCCGAGCCCGATATGGTCGAGGCGATCGTCGGCGGCATCGGGGAATTCGCGGCCGGGGAATGGGCGCCACTCAACCGGGTGGGCGATCTAGAAGGGGCCAAACTCGAGAACGGCGTCGTGCGCCTGCCCGATGGGTTCGAGGAAGCCTACCACCACTATGTCGAACAGGGCTGGAACGCGATCTCGGGTCCCGTGGAGTTTGGCGGCCAGGGGCTGCCCTTCACGCTTTCGTGCAATGTGCTCGAGAATCTCGGCACGGCGAACATGGCCTTCAACCTCCTGCCCATGCTGAGCGTCGGCGCGATCGAATCGCTCGAGCATCACGGTTCGAAGGAACTGCAGGAAAAATACCTGCCCAAGCTGGTCACTGGGGAATGGTCGGGGACGATGAACCTGACCGAACCGCAGGCCGGGTCGGACGTCGGCGCGCTGCGCACCACCGCCCGGCTCATCGAAGAGGGCGAGCATGCGGGCAAGTACCGCATCAAGGGCCAGAAGATCTACATCACCTGGGGCGAGCACGAACTGGCCAAGAACATCATCCACCTCGTTCTCGCGCGCGTGCCCGATGCGCCCGAAGGAAGCCGTGGAATCTCGCTCTTCGTCGTGCCGAAATATCACGTAAAAGCCGACGGTTCGCCGGGGGACCGCAACGACCTGCGCTGCGTCAGTATCGAGCACAAGCTCGGCATCAACGCCTCGCCGACCTGCGTGATGAGCTACGGCGACAACGACGAATGCGTGGGCGAGCTGGTCGGCGCGGAGAACCGCGGGCTGATGGCGATGTTCACGATGATGAACAATGCGCGGATCAATGTCGGCAACCAGGGCGTGCAGATCGGCGAGCGCGCGACGCAGCAGGCGCTGGACTATGCCAAGGAGCGCATCCAGTCCGCGCGCGCAGGATCGCCCGACAAGTCACCGGTCGCGATCCTCGAACACCCCGATGTGCGCCGCATGCTGCTGCGCATGAAAGCACTCACCGAAGGCGCACGCGCGCTGCTTTACTACACTGCCGGCCAGGTCGATCGCGGTACGCTGGGCGATGCGGCAGCCGGCGCGCGCGGCGAGGTGCTCACCCCGCTGATCAAGGCCTGGGGTACCGATATCGGGATCGAGGTCGCCAGCCTTGGCGTACAGGTCCATGGCGGCATGGGCTTCGTCGAGGAAACCGGCGCGGCACAGCACTGGCGCGATTCGCGGATCGCCCCGATCTACGAGGGCACCAACGGCATCCAAGCCGCCGATCTCGTAACTCGCAAGCTCGGGCTCGATGGCGGCGAAGCGCTGGCCGGTTTGATCGCCGACATCGCACGCGCCGCGCAGGACGAGCCCAAGCTCGTTGCCTTGGCGGCCGATTGCGAAGCGGTCGCCAGCTGGATGCGTGACGAGGCGAGCCTCGACGATCGCCTTGCCGGATCGGTGCCCTTCTGCACCATGTTCGCAGTAGCGGTTGCGGGCTGGCAGCTCGTGCGCCAGCTGCAGACTATCGAGGCTGGCGAGGCACCGGGCCTTGCCGCCACGAAGGCTGCCAGCGTGCGCTTCTTCCTCGACCGGATCGTGCCGGAAGCCTCGGGCCTGAAGGCAGCCGCGACCGCCGGGGCCGGCGCGCTTTACGCGCTTTCGGCCGAGCAGCTCGTCGGCTGACCTACTCGGCGGTCACGCGGCGCGCGTAATCGTCCTCGCCAAAACTCGCCTCGACCCCGCGCAGTTCGCGCTGGGGTGGCAGGCGGTCGCCGGTGATGCGCGCAATCCCCGCCTGTCCACCGGCACCGGGAGCGTGAACGCGCCAGATGATACCCGCGGTATCGTCCGAGACGAGCAGCGATCCATCCGCCGCCCATTCCACCCAGGTCGGACGCCCGCGGGTGGTGCCATCGTCCTTGAGAAACCCGGTCAGGACGGGGACGGGCTTGCCGGTCGGGTTTCCGCGGTCATCGAATTCGACATAGACAACGTCGTAGCCCGAGGGCGGTTTGCGGTTCCACGAGCCGTGCTGGGCGATGAAGGCGCCGCTCGAGAAGGCTTCGCCCATCTTCGCGCCTTCCCGGCTGAAGACGAGGCCGAGCGCCGCAACATGGGGCCCGAGCGCATATTCGGGCGTCCGGACGTAGCTGATGAACTGCGGGATCGGATACTTCACGCGGCGATCGAAATTGTCGCCGTAATAGACCCATGGCCAGCCGTAATGCGACCCGACGGGGACGTTGGTCAGGTAATCGGGCACGAGGTCGGAGCCAAGCATGTCGCGCTCGTTGACCGTGGTCCATAGTTCGCCCGACCACGGACTGAAGGCCAGGCCATTGGCGTTGCGCAGGCCCGAACCATAGACGCGCTGGCGACCGCTCTCGAGATTGATCTCCCAGATGAGCGCGCGGCCCTCCTCGATGTCCATCCCGTCTTCACCGATGTTCGATTTCGATCCGACTGCCGCGTAGAGGCGGTCGCCATCGGGGTGCAGTTCGAGATTGCGCATCCAGTGGCCGGTGCCTTCGGCAAGGTCTGCAATCTTGCGACCTTCGCCAGCCACACGGGTGGCACCGAGAGCATAGTCGAAGGCGAGCACTTCGTCGTGATTGGCAACGTAAAGCGTATCGTCTCCCCAGGCGATTCCCGAAGGCGAATCGAGATCGTCGCGCAGGACGAAGCGCCCTTCCGCCACGCCATCGCCATCCGCGTCGCGCAACAGAACGATCTGGTTGGCACTATCCCCGCCCGCGCCTGCCTTGCGGAACAGGAAACCGGCGACGAGATCGCGCAGCCAATTGCTCTCGCCGCTCTGGATCTTGGGCGACTGCGTCAGCGAGACGAGGATATCGCCATTCGGCAGCGCCTGCAGCGTGCGCGGATGATCGAGGCCTTCGGCAAAGCGGCTGACGGCAAGACCCTCTGCCGCGACCGGCGCCTCACCGTCTGCCCACCCCACGGGCTCGGCAATCGCGACGGTCGGAAAGCTCTCCTCCGCAGGTTCGTCGAGCCTCGGGTCGGTGCCGACCGTTTCCTCGAACGCCACGTCGGCGGTATCGCCGCGAGTGAAGAAATAGCCGGCGACGAGAACGACCAGCAGGATGACGAGGAGCGCGATGCCCAGCTTCTTGAGGATACCCATGGGCAGCGGGAATAAGCGAGCCCGGCCCCGCGGGCAATGGGGCTTGCAGACCGGCCCGCGCGCGCTACATCGCGCGGCATGTTCGATTTTCGACCCGAGCCCGGCACGCCCAAGCCCGAAGCCTACCGCCAGCTGATCGACGCCGCCGAGGCCCTGACCGCAGGCGAGCCCGACGCGGTGGCCAACATGGCCAATATCGCTGCGCTGCTGTGGGATTTCCTGCCTGAACTCAATTGGTCCGGCTTTTACCGAGTAATTGACGGAGAACTCGTGCTCGGCCCTTTCATGGGGCGCCCCGCCTGCATCCGGATTCCGATGGGTCAGGGCGTTTGCGGTGCTGCCGCTCGCGACCAAGAGACGCAGCTGGTCGAGGATGTCCACGCCTTCCCGGGCCACATCGCCTGCGATGCGGTCACCAATTCGGAACTGGTCGTGCCGGTCGTGCGCGATGGTGCGGTGATTGCGGTGATCGATCTCGACAGCCCGGCCAAGGCCCGTTTCGACCGCGAGGATGCCGAAGGGATCGAAACGCTCGCCAGGATGCTGGCGGACCGGGTCTGATCGCGCCTGCCCCATAGCGGCACAGACGTATCGGCGATTTTGCGCTTGGCAGCACATCCGCCTACACTCCCTCCGACCATGCGGGCCGACGCGGTGTCGACTCGCCTCAAGGAGTTCGTGCCATGATCCTTCGCCCCGCAATCGCGCTGACCGCTTCCGGACTCGCCCTGCAGGCGGGTGTTGCCGTGGCCCAGGAAACGATCTCCTATGAGACGGGGCAGTATGAGTACGCCCAGGCCAAGCCCGAGCTCGACAACGATGTCGTCACCGAAACAGTTGACAGTACTGCCGAAACCGCTGGCGCAGACCGAAGCATTCCGGCTCGTCGGGCCCCGCCTGTTTTCGTCGGCAAGCCGACCATCCAGCCGATCGATCCCTCGGATCCGGTCTATTATGTCTATCAGGCTCCATCAACGCAGCCGGTCACGGCGGCGCGGACCATTCCCGCTCGAGAAGCCGGAGCTGCCGCAGCTCCCACACAGCCGACCTATGTCTATGTTCAGCAGCCGCCGCAGGTCGTCTATGCCTATCCGGCCCCGGTCGTTTACGCGCAGCCGAGCGGTGGCGCTGCGCGGGTGATCTATTCCAATCCTCCCGCCCGGCGACAGGTTGCTCCGGCGCAATACGGCTATGGCTACCAGCCGGGCTATGGCGGGGCTCCGGCCTACCTGCCCGCCGGGGCTCAGGTCGTCGCATTCGATCGCAATGCATGGCTGACGGAATGCCGTGCGCGGCTCGACACGTATGAGAACGATAGCGATCGGGGCGAGGTGATCGGCGCGCTGATCGGAGGCGTGGCAGGTGGCGTGCTGGGCAATCGTATCGCAGGCAGCGGCAACAGGACTGCGGGCACGTTGATCGGTGCGGGCGCGGGCGCGCTCGCCGGCATGGCAGCGGGCGATGCTATCGAGGATAGCAATCGTCGCCGCAACGACAGCCAGAGCCAGTGCCAGGCCTATCTCGACGACTATATGCAGAAAGCCACTGCAAGCGCGGGTACGGTCCAGTACAACCAGCCAGGCCAGTACATGCTCGTACCGGTGACCGTCGCTGTTGCGCAGCGGGCAATCTACCGCGACGGAAGTCCGGCGAACTAATCGGCCACGGCTATCGTGCTCGCGGTACAACGAACCGCCAGCTCGGGCATGTCGAAGCTGTCGGGATCGAGGCCCGGCAGCTGCGTCCTGCATTCACGAGCGAGGTCCGCAGCGACCGCGATTTCGGTATCGTCGGACAGTCCGTTGAAATCGACCAGGCCGTCGAAGGCGACCATGTACTCGCGGCCCGAAGGCAGCGCCACGATTGAACTCCCAACCGGCAACGGGTCGCCGTTCGCGTCCACGACACGCAGCAGCACCGATCGATAGGCTTCGATGTCCATATCGACGAGCACCACGCCGCCTCGCGCCGCCTGCATCCTTCGGTATGTCGACCGCGCCACCGCCACGGTCGGCAGTTTATCGGGAGCGACATCGAATTGCATCGGCACCAATGGCGTAACGCGCGTGACCAGCAGGCGTCCGCTTTTGTCCGAGGTCCCCACTTCACGGTGTTCGTGCGTGACAGTCACACCGCCGACATTTCCCGTCCGCACAAGCGCATAGGCTTCGGATGCCCGATCTCGGGCGAAAAGGCGATTGTCAGCGAGAACCAGCGAGCCTTCGGCACGTGCCCGTGCCGCAAGCCGGCCGGCAACGTATTCGGCATCGGCCGAAACTCTCGCAAAGGGTGCCCGATAGGCGGCGGTCGCTGACAGACGCGAGCTGGCTCCGAGCTTGGCATGCGCCGCATAGCCGGTCTGGCCGATTTCGGTATCCGGGCGGAAGTAGCTGAGTTGCCCCGCGATCTTCTCGTTTGCCGAGTGGCGAAGTGCGGCGCTCGCGCTGCTGCGCGGTCCGAAACGGATGGCGATATTCAGTCCGGCAACGAATTCGCTGCGTCCGCGATTCCTGCGATAGCTGACGTCGGCCGACAACGAGACGGTCGAGCGCAATTCATGGCGCGCCGACGCCCGGATCACGGTGGTCTTCTCCGAACGGCGGCCCAGGAGGGGTTCTGCAGCCCGCGTGAGGCGCGTTGCCGACAGCTGGAAGCGCGTGGTCTGCCCGAGATCGAAATCCACCGATCCGATCAGCTGTCGCGGCACGCTGCCGTCTCCGGACTGGGCGGCGATGTCACGGTATCCCGGAGTCGGCGCTATCGCTTCGATACGACCGGAGATCCCGCTCCCCATCGACTCGATGCCGAGTTTGAACAGCGCGCCACTGCCAGTTGAGGTTTTACTATACCGCACTTCGCCATGCGCCATGGCGATATGTCCTAAGGTTGCCTGGGCCTGCATTCCGATGTTCCAGACACCCAACCCGACTTCCCCAGACGCGCCTACGGAGAGCGACTTCGAAAGCCCTCTCCGTATGAAGAACGTACCCACCAGGTCTCGGTAGTCGTTGCTGGCGGTCCCAAATCGTCGTCGCACCCAGCCCATGGTCGCCCCCCACTCCGTGATGCCTTTCGCAAGCATTTCCGGGGCAACATAGATTTGGGTGGTCTGGACGGACTCGCGACCCAGCTCGTCGCGGAGCACCACAGAGACCTCGCCCCGACCGGCTGCGACGGGGATGTTGTGCACGCGAAAATCGCCGGCCTCGATCTCCGAAGCCTGAAAGCGACGGTCGTTTACGATCAGGTCGACCGAGGTTGGCACCGCAACCTGTCCTTCGAACTGTGGCAGTGGATTGGTGATGATGTCGGGCCGCAACGCGAAATCGGTCCCGATCTGGAGGCCGCCGACGCGCAGCGGGCGCTGGACCTCGCTGCCCGATGTGATCACGTCGCCGGCACGCAGGACCAATGCCTTGCCAGGCAGAGCCATCGTCGCCGTGGTGTCGAGGCGGACGATGTCGGGCCGGTCGCTCCCCGCATCGGGCCGATACGTGAAGGCGGTGCCTAGATTGAAGTTCCCGAATGTGACCCGCGGGGCGACGAACGCGCCGACCTTCGTCCGACCGCCGGAGACCGTCCCGGTGAGGCTATAGTCGACGATCCCGGCAAGCAGGGGCGCTGTCTGGCCGGGGTCGAAGTCGCGCCGCGCAACATTGACGTTGTTGGGACCGTCGCCGCGGCGGAAGTTCTTCACCGACAGGCGCTGCGTGATGCGGTTGAAGTCGAACCGGGCGATTTCCAACTCGCTCAACTTGAGGTAGCCGGTGCTGCCGGCGACTAAGGGGAGACCAGCGGTTTCGGCGGATTCGGCGAGAATGGCGAGTTCGCCGTCGATCCATTTGAGCTCGACCATGCGGGCGAGTTCATGTCCATCGACCTCGATAACGCTCAGCCCCGGCCCGTCCTTTTCGGCTTCGACGGCCTTCTTGAACGTCAGATCCTTGTCGATTGCAAAGGGGTCGCTCGATTGGGCATGGAGAATTGCCGGCGCAAACGCGCCCACCGCAACCAGGCCGGCTGCGAGAAAGCTCTTAGCTGCAGGTGGCAGGAACCTGGACACTGCGCGCTGCACCATCGATGCGGGCTTCGAGGGTCAGCGGGCCGGCGGTTGGGCACCCTTCGGGAAGCTTCCATTCGAGCCATGCCCCGCCATGGACATAGTGTAGCGATGCCCCTTCAATCTGGACCGGGGCGTTAACCGCGTTCCTGAGGGCCAAACTAACCATACGCGCGGACTGCTGACCCGAATTCGCGACGCGCAGCGTGTCTCCTGCGATTGTCCAGTCGAGCTGCGCAGGCGTTGCGCTCGCGCGGTCGATAAAAAGAGGGATCGTGAAGCGGATTCGCGTCATCGCGGTGCCGTTCTGCGCCAGTTCGGGGTCGGGAAGCTGGTCGACCGCAACCCGGTAACGGCGCTCGCCGGCACGCGGGAGCATGCGGCGCTGGACGCGGAAAAATTGGGTTTCGCCGGGTTGGATTACCACGATGGCCGGAGAAACGAGAACGTCGGTGGTCGGTGCATAGGCATCTTCGCCGCCGGCCTGGGTCCATTCGAAGGCGCGGACCTGGATCCCGATCGGGCGGTCCGAGGGATTTACCACCCGGAGTGTTTCATGGACTTCGGCATCGTCCAGCTCGAGGCGCAGCGGGGCCACGGTAACACGAGCCGAAGGGATTGCCGGCTGGGCTGCGGGACTTTCCTGCGCGGCGGCGAAGGATGCCGGCGAGGCGAGCGAGAGCGCGGCGAGAATCGAGAAAGTCTGTGTTTTCATGAAAGCAACCCAAGGTTTGACCGGCGGGCCAGGCCCGCCGGCCGATCGTCAGAAGCTGATCGTGACTGCAACCGAGTCCGAATAGCTGTCGGCCGCGACATTGCTGGCCGAGGACGGGATGCGTCCACCGATGGTGAGGGTCTGGGCGGTCCCATCGCCCGTTCCCGCTGCCACCGCGGTGCTGATCGGAAGGAGCGTTCCCGAGGTGGGCACACCGAGGTAGAGGTCGTAGGGAATGGTGTCCGTTCCCGAACCGGCCATGTAACGCTGGCCGCCGGAGACGTTGTTGCCGCCGCCCATCGAGACACTGTAGGCCGAGCCGTCGGTGCAGGTAATCGACATCGATGTGCTCGTGTCGTGGTCCGAACCGGCGAGCACGCCCAGACCGGTCCACGCGAGCGTGGCGTCCGATACTTCACACGAATCGACGACTTCGGCGGTGACGGTCAGGGTGGACGAGTTGGTCCCGGCAACGGCGGGCGTTGCTGCGACCATACCGGCACCTGCGGCAGCCAGAATAATCTTACGCATTTGATTGATCTCCTAAACCCAGTTCCAAGCGGGTGATTCGGAAACTACGTAGTCAGGGTAAGGAAACAGTTAAGGTTACCCGGGAGCGCCCGTTCAAACCGTTGATGCTCGCGCCAAGTGTCGGTTTTTACGACAGGTTTTACGGCTTCTCCGGTCGAGCCCGCCCCATCAGAAGTCGATGGTGACGGTAACCGTGTCTTCGTAGCGGCCGGAATCGGCCATGCCGCTGAAAGTCAGTTCACCGTAGACCGGAAAGGACACCGATCCCGTGGCGCCCGAGTTTCCGTAAACACGCCGCGCGCGCTGGTGCGCCCAGCGACGGGTGTAAGCCGGATCGGAATAGAGTTGATATCGCAGAAAGTCGCCGGTTGCGGGGTTGCGCATCCGGCGCCGGTTGCCCCGGCCGTAAAGCCCGCGATCCATCGATATCACGAAGTCGAGATCCGCAGTGCATTGCACATCTACCGTCCCGACCGCGCGTATAGAGCCCGAAGCGCCGATAATGAGCCCGAATGCGACGTCGGTTGTCGAGAGCGTACAACCGTCGACGATCGCGACCGACAGCTCGATTTCACCACCGCTACCCCTTGCCTGTGCCCAGGCGGGGCCTGCCACACTGGTCAGCGTGAGGCCGAATAGCAGCAGGAGTGAGCGGGCGAGTGTGCACATAGCGGATCCGTAAGAACCCGCAGTATGATGTTAAGGTAAATAAAGGATTGCGCGAGGAGGTCCCCGCAGCTGTGGATCTAGATTTCGCCGCCCGTAAGTCTCTGACAAATCAAGTCAAGTTGATCGAGGGTCCGGTAGCGGATGGTAACGCTCCCGGTGTTGGGCGTTGCATCGGTGGCGATCTTCACGGGCATACCGAGAAACTCTTCGAGATGGCCTTGGACAGCCGCTATATCGGCATTGTCTTCACCAGACCCCGAAGCGGCGGAAGTTGCAGAGCCGCCATTGCCACCACTGCGCTTTTTGCGGGTAAGCGCCTCCATTTCGCGAACCGAAAGATTCTCCGCCACCGCCATTCGCGCGAGGTCTTCGGCACCCTCACGCCCGACGAGAGCGCGGGCATGACCCATCGAGAGGCCGCCTTCGGCAAGCAAGGCGAGTACCGCCTCGGGCAAGGCGAGCAGGCGCTGAAAGTTCGCGACATGACTACGCGATTTGTCGACCAGCTTGGCGATCTCGGCCTGCGTCATCCCTTCGTCTTCGGCAAGCTTCTGGTAGGCGCGCGCCTCTTCGACGGGATTGAGGTCTTCGCGCTGGAGATTCTCGATCAGGGCAAGTGCCATAACCTCGCGCTGGTCGAGCTCGCGCACCAGCGCGGGAATTTCGTGCAGCCGGGCCTTCTGCGCCGCACGCCAGCGGCGTTCGCCGGCAACCAGCCGATACCGTCCCTGCCCCAGCGGCGAAACGATGATCGGCTGGATTACGCCGCGCGACGCGATCGAGGAGGCCAGGGCTTCGAGCGCCTCCTCGTCGAACCGCGTACGCGGCTGCCCTGGGAGCGGTTCGATATCGGCGACGGGTATGGATGCCAGGCCCTCGCCCTGCGGCGGCCGGGAAGAGGTGGATTGCCCTTCCGGCTGCGCGCTGCGCAAGGTGTTGCCCGGCTGAACCAGCGGTTCTTCGCGGCGGGTTTCCCCCAGCAGCGCACCCAGCCCCTTGCCCAGTTTCTTCTTGCGATCGATCGTCTTGGCTCCTGGATTATCGCTCATGCTGCCTTCCTCTTTTCGGGCAGTCGGCCGATCAGCTCGCGCGCAAGCCCGATATAGGCGCGGCTCCCGGGACAGTTATGGTCATAGACCAGCGCGGGCATGCCGTGGCTGGGCGCCTCGGACAGCCGCACATTGCGCGGGATCACATTCTCAAACACCAGATTGCCGAGACAGTCTCGGACGTCGTCGGCGACCTGGTCGGTCAGGCGGTTGCGGCGATCAAACATGGTGAGCACTACGCCGACGATCCCGAGATTGCTGTTAAAGCCCTGCTGGACGCGTTCGACCGTCTGAAGAAGCTGGCTAAGCCCCTCGAGCGCAAAGAATTCACACTGCAGCGGGACCATCAAGGTATCTGCCGCGCACAAGGCGTTGAGCGTGAGCAGGCCGAGCGATGGAGGGCAGTCGATGAAACAGACATCATAAGCCGCAAAACTGCCTCGCGCACTCTCCGACAGGGCCTTGGTCAACCGCGCGGTACGATCATCAACCGAAACGAGCTCGACTTCGGCGCCCGAGAGATCCTGGGTTGCCGGAACGATGTCGAGCCCCGGGATCTCGGTTGCCTGCGCGCATTCGGCCAGAGAGGCTTGTTCGAGCAGGAGATCGTAGCTCGTATTCTCGCGGTCCGCCCCTGCAATGCCGAGTCCGGTGGAGGCATTGCCCTGCGGATCGAGGTCGATCAGCAGCGTCTTCCACCCCGTTGCGGCCATGGCAGTCGCGATGTTGATCGCCGTTGTCGTCTTGCCCACCCCGCCCTTCTGGTTGGCGATAGCAATGGTGATCATGTGCGTTCCCTCCATTGGCCGTGCCCGACGACGATCCCCGCCTCGGCATCGGTACGTGATTGTTCCACGTGAAACATCGCGCGGCGATTCTTCGGCAGTCCGGCTACTTCTTGCGTTGCCGAGCGCCCCTTGGGCAACACCCAGCAGGTGCTGCTTGTGGAGAAGCGTGCGGATAAGGTGAGCAAACGGTCGAGCGGCGCGAAGGCGCGAGCCGAGATTACACCGGCGGAGAATTGCTCGACCGCTTCCAGTCGCACCCCCTCAACCCGGCAATTGGCAAGATCCATCAGGTCAGCCGCGCGTGTGAGCCACTCGACCCTGCGCTTACGCGATTCGACCAGAACCATCTCAAGGTTCGGACGAATTGCGGCGATCGCCAAGCCGGGAAATCCCGCACCGCTACCAAGATCGAGCCACGGGCCCGCAGGCTCCCCACAGAACTCGAGTAATTGGGCCGAATCGGCGATATGTCGCTGCCAGACCATGTCGAGCGTGGGTTTTGCGACCAGATTTTGCTCTTGGTTTTCTTGCTTCAGCGCTTTGGCCAGGGTTTCGAGCCGGTCCATTGCCTGTGCGTCGCACAGCGAGGCGACATAATCACGGGCACCCTCTTCTGTGTCGATCACGCTGCGCGATCCAGCTTGCGCGCATGAACGAGCAAAGCGGCAAGCGCAGCGGGCGTGATCCCGCGAATTCGCCCCGCCGCCGCCAGTGTTTCGGGTTTGGCGATCGACAGACGCTCGATCATCTCATTCGACAATCCCGGCACCTGCGCAAAGGGAAAGTCGTGCGACAGGCTCTGCGCCTCGCTCGTCCGCAGATCCGCAAGTTCGGCGCGTTGGCGGGCGAGATAAGGCGCATAGAACGCGTCTTCGGCCATTTCCACCGCCAGTGGGTCGTTCGGATCGACACCCTCCATCCACGGCGCGAGCGCGGCAACGTCAGCGTGTCCGGCGGCAATCCATTCGGACGCGGGCTTGGGTCCGGCATCGCGTTTCACGTGAAACCCTGCGTCCGACAATGCTTTCGAATGGATCGGCGCTTCGAACCGCTCGGCATACGCCTGGCGCCGTTCTTGTCGCGACATGTACCAGTCCGCCCTTTCGGCCCCGACAATTCCGCACTCGATGCCAAGCGGCGTCAGGCGCGTATCGGCATTGCTAGCGCGCAGTCGCAGGCGGTATTCGGCGCGCGAGGTCAGCATGCGATAGGGCTCGGTGATACCCTGCAGCGTCAGGTCGTCGAGCATGACCGCGATGTACGAGTTGGCGCGATCGAGCGCGGCCGGTTCCTCGTCTAGAGCTCGCGCGGTCGCATGCATGCCCGCGACAAGGCCTTGCGCAGCCGCCTCCTCATAACCTGTAGTACCATTGATCTGACCGGCGCAGTACAGCCCCGGTATGGCATGCAACTCCAGCGACGAAGCCAGTGCGCGCGGATCGATGTGGTCGTATTCAACGGCGTAACCGGGAACCACCATTCCGACGCGGGCGAGACCGTCCATTTCGCGCAGCATGGCCAGCTGGACATCGGTCGGTAGCGAAGTCGAGATGCCGTTGGGATAAACCAGTTCGGTGTCCAGCCCCTCGGGTTCGAGGAAAACCTGGTGCCCCTCCCTGTCGCCGAAGCGATGAATCTTGTCTTCGATCGATGGGCAATAGCGCGGCCCTGCTGCCCCTATCGCACCTGAGAAAAGCGGCGAACGATCGAGATTGGCACGGATGATGTCGTGGGCGCGTGCATTGGTCCGGGTGATCGCGCAGAAGACCTGCGGGTTGCGGCGCGCCTTGGTCAGCGAACTCATGGTCCAGCTCTCGCCGTCCGAGGGCTGCTCCTCGAGCATCGCCCAGTCGATCGTCCGGCCATCGAGCCGCGGCGGCGTGCCGGTCTTGAGCCTGCCCATGGGAAGATCTGCCTCGCGCATCTGCGAAGCGAGCCGGTGGGCGGCGCCCTCGCCGATCCGTCCGCCGGTAAAGCGCTCCTCGCCACGAAAAAGAATTCCGCCCAGGAATGTCCCGGTACACAGGATCACTGCCTTCGCATCCAATGCTGTGCCATCAGCAAGATCAAGCCCCGACACCCGCCCACCGGCAAGACGCAGACCCGCTACCTCGCCCGCAATAAGCTCGAGCGAGGCCTGCCCAGCAACAATCTGCTGGACCGCGTGGTGGAAGAGCTTCCGGTCGGCCTGGACGCGCGGGCCCCAAACCGCACTGCCCTTGGAACGGTTGAGCATCCGGTAGTGGATCGCCGCTGCATCGGCTGCCCGGCCGATCACCCCGTCGAGCGCATCGACCTCGCGGACAAGATGCCCCTTGCCCAACCCGCCGATGGCCGGGTTGCAGCTCATCGCGCCGATCTTTGCGGGATCCAGAGTAACCAGGCCGGTGCGCGCACCCATGCGCGCGGCAGCGCAGGCCGCCTCGACCCCGGCATGACCGCCGCCGACTACAAGGACATCGAAATCGTGCATTGGACGCGCCCTTTAGCTCCCACCCGGATTCGCGTCAAAGGGCGATGTTTCACGTGGAACATCATTTCCCGATACAGAATCGCCCGAACAGCGCGTCGAGCATTTCCTCGGTCGAATCGCGCCCCACCAGCGCATCGAGCGACTGGCGCGCGCTGCGAAGGTTCTCCGCCGCTACGAGCAGATCGCCCGCAACATCGACCGCTTCGAGATATTCGGCCGCCTCGAGTGCCAGCCTTTTCTGTCTCCGGTTGAATGCTACGCGATCAACAGGAGGCAGCGCCGCCCTACCCCGCTCGACCAAACGCTCCAGCAACGCGTCCAGCCCGGCGCCGGTTACCGCCGAAACCTGTATTGCCGCGCTCTCGGCCTTGTCCGAAAGGTCCGATTTGGACCGTACCAGCAACGCGCCCCGAGGCGCATCTCGCGCATCGCCGAGCCAGAGGACTATCTGTCCGGCCGCAATTTCGCGCCGCGCCCGTTCGATGCCGATCTCCTCGATCGCCCCCGCCCCTTCGTCGCGCACGCCGGCGGTATCGATCAGCACGAAGGGCACCCCGGCGATGGAGACTGGACGTTCGAGCACATCGCGCGTTGTTCCGGCCTCCGCAGTCACGATGGCTGCTTCGTCGGCTATCAAGGCGTTGAAAAGTGATGATTTACCCGCATTTGGCGGACCAGCTAGGACAACCCGCACGCCATCGCGCAGCCGCTCCGCTGCCGGACGCCCTGAAACCCGCCGGATCTCTGCAACCAAGTCCGCGACCTGATCGCCAAAGGATGCCGGTAGGCTCGCCACATCATCTTCGTCGGCAAAGTCGATGACCGCCTCGACACCGGCAGCGAGGCCGAGGATGGCATCCCGCCAGCCCTCGATCCGACGCGATACTTCGCCGCCCGCCGCCAACAAGGCGCCCCTGCGCTGCAATTCGGTTTCAGCCGCAAGCAAATCGGCAAGGCCCTCTGCCTCTGCCAGATCGATCCGGCCATTGGTGAACGCACGCCGGGTAAACTCGCCGGGCTCCGCCTCGCGCAACCCGCCGATGCGCGCGAGCGCCGCCTGGATTGCGGCGACAACCGCCCTGCCCCCATGGCAGTGAATCTCCGCCAGATCCTCGCCCGTGGCAGTGGCCGGTCCGGGAAACCAAAGGACGAGTGCCACATCGAGCACGTCTCCGTCCGCCTCGCGCAAGGTGCGCAGCCTTGGCGAGCGCTCGGGCGGCAAGCTCCCGGCAAGCGTCGCCAACGCGCGGCCCGCTTCGATTCCGCTGATCCGGATAACCCCGATCCCAGCAGGCGGGGCGCCGCTGGACAGGGCGAAAATCGTATCGTCCATCGCGCCGCAGCGCCCTCAGTCGTTGTCGGTGGACTTACCCTGCTGCGAAGAGCGCGCAGCATTGGCCCCCTCCATGAAGCTCTGGAACAGCTTGAACCCCGCCTGCCCCATGGGCGCGAGCTGCTTGGCGTATTCCTGCAGCTGGTCGGTGTTGTTCACACCCTTCATCGCCTTTGACATCATATCGACATAGACCGCATTGGCCTTGCCTACATCGGGCAGCCCCATGAAGGTCCGCGCCTCTTCGGGCGTACAGTCGATTTCGATATGGACCTTCATCGCGCTTTCTCCGTTATGGCTTGCGAAGCCCTATTTGGGTCCGCATCACGCGTCATGCAAGCATAAGACACCGATTCAACCAAGGGAGGCGACCAGCCCATGAGCGAGACCGTCACGATTTCCACCCTGTCCGGCAGCGAATCCTTCGACGCCTACGTCGCGCGGCCCGCTGGCGCGCCCAAGGCAGCGATCCTCGTCATTCAGGAAATTTTCGGGGTCAATGCGGGCATTCGCCGCAAATGCGACAGGCTCGCCGAAGAGGGGTATCTGGCGATCGCACCCGACCTGTTCTGGCGGCTCGAACCCGGCGTGGAGCTCGATCCCGATGTCGAACCCGAGTTCCAGCGCGCGCTCGACCTGATGGGCAAGTTCGACCAAGATCAGGGTATCCGCGATATCGAGGCGACGATCCACCATATCCGCCGCGAGGAAGGCGTGCCCAAGGTGGGCTGCGTCGGCTACTGCCTTGGCGGGCGGCTCGCCTTCATGACCGCCGCGCGCACCGATGTGAACGCGAGCGTCGGCTATTACGGCGTCGGCATCGATGGCCTACTGGGCGAGAAGCACGCAATCGCGCATCCGCTGATGCTTCATATCCCCACCGAAGACGGGTTTGTCGACAAGGCTACGCAGAAAGCGATGCACGAAGGACTCGACGACCATCCCAAGGTCACGCTGCACGACTACGAAGGCCTCGATCACGGCTTCGCGACCGAGTTCGGCAAACGGCGCTCGGAAGAAGCAGCGCAGCTGGCGGACAAGCGCACTTCGGAGTTTTTCACGCTGCACCTCGCCTGACACGTGGAGCATATACCCTTCCGCTACATCGTTCCCGCTGCGCTGTTCTCGCTGGCTGGCGCGGCGTGGTGGTGGGAACCCGCGCAGTGGGCGTTGTGGGTGCTTGTCCCGCTCGCGGTCCTGGCGCTGTGGGATTTTCTCCAGCACGAGCACACGCTGCGGCGCAACTATCCGCTGCTCGGGCGAATCCGCTGGCTGATGGAGGACCTCCGCCCCTTCGCGCAGGCCTATATCGTTCAAGACGACCTCGATGGGCGCCCATTCAGCCACCAGGCCCGCGCGCTGGTCTATGCCCGCGCCAAGGGCGAACTCGATTCGCACCCGATGGGGACCGAGCTCCACGTCTACTCCGACGAATACGAATGGCTGAGCCATTCGATCGCACCGAAGCCCGATGTTCCCGAACATTGGCGGGTTACGGTGGGTGAGAGCACCTGCGCCCAGCCATATGCCAGCGCCTTGCTGAATATCTCGGCGATGAGTTTCGGGTCGCTTTCCGCGCGTGCCATCGAAGCGCTGAACGCCGGGGCGGCGCTGGGCGGCTTTGCGCACAACACTGGCGAAGGCGCAATCAGCCGCTATCATCGTTCACCCTGTGGCGACCTCATCTGGGAACTTGGCAGCGGCTATTTCGGGGCACGCCGGCCGGACGGCAATTTCGATCCCGAGCAGTTTCGCGACAATGCGCGCGATGCCCAGGTAAAGATGATCGAAATCAAGCTCAGCCAGGGTGCCAAGCCGGGGCATGGCGGGGTACTGCCAGGTGCAAAGGTAACCAGGGAAATTGCCGAAGCACGCGGTGTCCCGGTAGGCGAGACGGTTATCTCACCCCCTGCGCACCCCGCCTTCGACACACCGATCGAGATGCTCGAATGGCTCACCGAGCTGCGCGAGCTATCGGGTGGCAAGCCGGTCGGGATCAAACTGTGCGTCGGCCAGCCGCACGAATTGTTCGCGATCGGCAAGGCAATGCTCGAGACCGGCCTGCATCCCGACTTCGTCACCGTCGACGGCGCCGAGGGCGGGACGGGTGCGGCACCGCTCGAACTGTCGAATTCGGTCGGCATGCCGTTGCGAGAGGGGCAGATCATGGTCCGCAACATGCTCGTCGGCCTGGGGCTGAAAGAGAAGGTCAAAATAGCCGCCTCGGGCAAGCTGCATTCGGGCGCGCAACTGGCGAAGGCATTCGCGCTGGGGGCCGACTGGTGCAATGCCGCGCGCCCCTTCATGTTCGCGCTGGGATGCGTCCAGTCGATGAACTGTCACAAGGGCACCTGCCCCACCGGTGTCGCGACGCAGAAGGCCTGGCGCCAGCGCGGGCTGGTGGTCGAGGACAAGGCGCCACGCGTCGCTCGCTTCCAGCGGCAGACCGTCCACTCGCTGCGCGAAATCGTCATTGCCATGGGCCTTTCGAGCCCTTGGGAGATTAGCCCGCAGGACATGCGCGAACGCTTGAACGGCGCCCGCTCGGATGCCATCGATCGTATCTACACCTTCCTCGAACCGGGCCAGCTGCTCGAGGACGCGGATAGTACACCCTACGCCCGGCACTGGCATGCCGCCCGGGCCGACACCTTCCGGAGAGTTCAATGAGTGCGACGATCGGCTTGAGGCGCTGGCACGAGGTAATCGACAACGGCAGTTCGGCAGAAGACCTCGCGGCAATCATACACGAGGACGCGGTGTTCCATTCGCCCGTCGTGCACACCCCGCAAAAGGGTCGCCCGATCGTCGTCGCCTATCTTTCGGCGGCCGGCAACACACTCGGAAACGACAGCTTCGAATACGTCCGCGAAATGGTCGACGGCGACAACGCCATGCTCGAATTCACCACCGAAATGGATGGTGTCCACGTCAACGGCATCGACCTGATCCGCTTCGATGCAGAGGGAAAGATTATAGATTTCAAGGTAATGGTCCGACCGCTCAAAGCCGTCAACAAGGTCTGGGAGCAAATGGCCGCGATGCTGGAACAGATGAAGGGGTAGTCAGCTCTTCGCACCAACGTCGGGAAGCGGCATGGTCAAACTGAAGGCCGTTCCCCTTTCCCGATCCAGATAGCCGATTTCGGCATGGAGCTGTTGCGCAAGCGCGCGAACAATCTGCTGGCCCAATCCGGACCCGGTCTTCTTGGGGCCGGCTTCAATGCCCACGCCATCATCGCAGATGGAGAGCGAGAGGTGCCCGTCGGCAACTTTCGTTTCGACCGTAACTTTCCCGGTCATTCCGGCGGGAAAACCATATTTGACCGCGTTCATCGCGATCTCGACCAGGATCAGCCCGAGCGGAACCGAGTGATCAACGCCCAGCTCGACCTCCCCGAAGCTCCTGCGGAATTCGAATTCGATACCCTCGCGTTGCCCAACGCTTGCCACCACATGTGTTAGCAGATCCTCGAGATAGCCAACGATCTCGACCCGATCGTGCGCACTGGTCTGGTATAACCTTTCGTGCACGCGGGCGACCGTTTCCACTCGCCCCCTCGCCTCGCGCAAACGTGCCGTCAACTCCGCATCTCCGGTGCTTTCCTGCAATTCCAGGAGCGAAGAGATGATATGCAGGCTGTTCTTCACGCGGTGATTGACCTCGTGGAGGAGCAGGTCCTTGCTTTCGAGTGCGGCCGCCAGGTCCCGCTCGGCGGTCTTGCGATCGGTGATGTCCAGGGATGCCAGAAAGAGACGGCCTTCCGTCTCGTCCATCCGCGTGATGGTCGTCACGAACCAACGCTCTCCGCCGTCGAGATTCCAAGGAAATTCGACAACGACCGGTTCATCGGAACTGGCCGTCGCTTGCAGACCCGTGAGGATTTCTTCGGCCAGTTCCTCGCCCAGCGCGCCGCGCCCGGACTGACCATTCAGTTCTTCCAACCCCAAGGCACTGGCCATAAGCGCATTGCCCATGACAAGTCTGAAATCGTCTCCGTCGAGGTCGATCACCGCCGCGTAGACGCCTGCTGTCTCGAAGAAGGCGCGAACCGTCTCCTCGCTCTCGCGCAATTCGCTACGCGCCCGGAAACTCTCGGTTTCGTCGCGGATCGTCAGAACTGCGCCGATTTGCTCGCCATCTTCACCCGTCAAAGGTTTCGCCGACCCCACGGCGTAGACCTTCGTCCCGTCGGGCCGCCGGATTACCCAGGGAGCATCGACAACCGTCTCTCCGCCTACAGCGCGGGCAAGGGGCAGATCTTCGAAGGGGTGCGGTTCGCCGCCGACCGTAAAGAGATGATAGCGATCCGAATAGTCTTCGGGCACCGCATCGAGTTCTGCAACTCCATGCATCGCCCGCGCAGCTTCGTTGACGAAACGAATAGCTCCGGCCTCATCGGTAACGATGATACCTTCGCTCAACTGGTCGAGAACGACCGAGGATGCGACCGGACCGAGATCAAATATGGGAAGCGACGTCACCACACCCCTCTAGCGAAAAAGGGGTGCGGCAGGCAATTGGACGGGCAGTTCCAGCAAAACCAGCCGGAATTACTGGTTCATGTTGGCGAAGAAGTCCTCGTTGGTCTTGGAGTCCTTCATCTTGTCGAGGAGGAATTCCATCGCATCGACCGTGCCCATCTGCATGAGAATCCGGCGCAGGACCCACATCTTGGAGAGCTTGTCCTTCTCGACCAGCAGCTCTTCCTTGCGGGTGCCGCTCTTGCCGACATCCAGAGCCGGGAAGATGCGCTTGTCCGCGACCTTGCGGTCGAGCACGATTTCCGAGTTACCCGTGCCCTTGAACTCTTCGAAGATGACCTCGTCCATGCGGCTGCCGGTATCGATCAGCGCGGTGGCGATGATCGACAGCGAGCCGCCTTCCTCGATGTTACGCGCGGCACCGAAGAAACGCTTGGGACGCTGCAGCGCGTTCGCGTCGACGCCGCCCGTCAGCACCTTGCCCGAGCTCGGGACGACCGTGTTGTAGGCACGGCCGAGACGGGTGATCGAGTCGAGCAGGATGACGACATCGTGCTTGTGCTCGACGAGGCGCTTGGCCTTCTCGATCACCATTTCGGCGACCTGGACGTGGCGATTGGCGGGTTCGTCGAAGGTCGAGGAGATGACCTCTCCCTTCACACTGCGCTGCATGTCGGTAACTTCTTCCGGACGCTCGTCCACCAGCAAGACCAGCAGGAACACTTCGGGGTGGTTGTCGGTGATCGCCTTGGCGATGTTTTGCAGCAGCACGGTCTTACCGGTGCGCGGCGGTGCGACGATCAGCGCACGCTGGCCCTTGCCCTGCGGCGAGATGATATCGATAACCCGAGCCGACTTGTCCTTGACCGTCGGGTCGAGCGTATCGAGCGACAGCTTCTCTTCCGGATAGAGCGGCGTGAGGTTGTCGAAATTGGTGCGGTGACGGACCGCTTCAGGCTCGTCGAAATTGACCTTCGAAAGCGTTGTCAGCGCGAAATAGCGTTCGCCTTCCCTGGGCGCGCGAATTTCGCCTTCGACCGTGTCGCCGGTGCGCAGGCCCCATTTGCGAACCTGGTTCGGCGAAACATAGATATCATCGGGGCCGGCGAGGTAGTTCGCTTCCGGGCTACGCAGGAAGCCGAACCCGTCCTGCAGCACCTCGATGGTGCCGATGCCCATGATCTTTTCTTCGTATTCCTCGTCTTCTGCGAGTTCGCGCAGAATGCAGAACATCAGATCCTGGCGACGCATGGTCGAGGCGCCCTCGACCCCCAGTTCCTCGGCCATCGCGACCAGATCTGCAGGGGTCTTTTCTTTCAAATCCTTGAGATGCATTTGTTTTACTCGGTATTCTCGGTTCTGGATGGCCGGCTGGTCGGTATGGGCTTGGAGAAAGCAGACCCGGCCTCGCCAATCTGCGAGGCCTGTTGCCGGAAGATGATCTGCAATTACGCCCACGCTGCATGGGCGTCAATTCACAAAGCGATGGGTCGAAGCTCAGAAGGGTTTGACGATTACGAGCACGACGATGATGGCCAGCGCGATACCGGGGAACTCGCCCCACATCCTCAACTGCTTCTCGCTCATTGGACGTTCGCCGGCGACCATCTTCCGGGAACGCCCCACCATGATGCCGTGGAACGCCGTCAGAAGCACGACAAACAACAATTTGGCATGGAACCACCCCTGGTCCCACGCACCGATGGTCATGGCCAGCGCGAGCCCCAGAACCCACACCACGATCAGGCTGGGCGTGAGGATGACCTTGCGCAGCAGGCCCATCCGCTTGGCCCAAAGGGCCGCTTCATCGGATTCCGGCGCCGCAGCATGCAGGTAGATCATCTGCCGCGGCAGCATGAACAGGCCTGCCATCCAGAACACCATGAAGATGATGTGGCCGGCCTTGAGCCAGAGATAGGTCATCGCGAGCGCTTCATACATCGCATGAATATGTAGGGACCGCTCACCCCCGCGTCACCCCTCGAAACCGCGTACCACCGCGATCAGCCGCTCGACATGCTCGATCGGCGTGCGGCGGTCGATACCGTGACCCAGATTAAAGACATGCGGCCGCTCGGCAAAGGCTTCGAG
>JBFOLW010000112.1:0-14867 GCA_040830305.1 Erythrobacter sp. | reverse complement strand
GCTGCTGCTCGGCCAGCCCGAGTTCAAGCAGCTCCTCGCGCATTCGGATGAACTCGAGCAACTTCGCCAGCGGGTCATCGCCGCGCACCACCTGGAGGCGATGCAGCCTGGCGAGATCGAACCCTATGTCCACCACCGCCTTGCCCATGTGGGCTGGGACGGCAGGCCTGAGGTTGCCAAGGGCCTGTGGCCGAAACTGCACAAGGCCACCGGCGGGATCCCGCGCAAGGTCAACCAGGTGATGACGCGTCTGCTCCTGCTGGGTGCGGTCGAGGAACGCGATACGATCGACAGCGACATGCTCGAGGCGGTCGTCGAGGAAATGAGCGGCGATGCCGCGCCCGCCGACGCGCCTGTCGCCAAGCCTCGCCCTGATCGCGACCTTCCGGCCGCCGATGCGATCGCTCGCGCGCAGGACGAGGCGCGCCAGCCGGCGCCCGCGCCGTCTTCTGTCGATGATGGTGGAGCGCACGAAAAAGGCCTGCTCGACCAGCAGATCGAGGCCATCGAGGCCGGGTTCGCCGAGCGCGACAAGCATATGGCCGTATTGCGCCGCGAGGTAGCCAAGCTGGCCGAGCAGCGCAGCGCGGGCGACTTGCCTGACGATGTCGGGCAGCGGCTTGCATCGATCGAGGACCGCCTCGATGAGCAGGAGCGTTCGCTGCGCCACGTGCTGACCATGATGATCGATTATTTCGAATCGCAGGGTTCGCGCGCGGCAGCTTGAAGTCAAGGGAGGGCGCGTTGAGCGAGAACAGCATCGTCAACGGCCTGTCGGTCGACGTCGAAGACTGGTTCCAGGTCGGTGCTTTCGAAGGCACGATTGCGCGCGAGGACTGGGACGGGCTCGAATTGCGCGTGGGCGACAATGTCTCGCGGATCCTCGACCTGTTCGATGCCGCGGGCGTCAAGGCAACGTTCTTTACGCTTGGGTGGATTGCGGAACGCAACCAGGCGGCCATGCGGGCGATCGTCGATCGTGGTCATGAACTCGCCAGCCATGGCTACGACCACACGCGAGTGTTCACCTTCTCGCCGGCCGAGTTTGCGGAGGATATCGCCAAGGCGCGAACCATTCTTGAGGATACCGGCGGGCAGGCAATCACCGGCTACCGCGCACCGAGTTTCTCGATCGATGCGCGCAATCCATGGGCGCATGAAGTGCTGGCCGAACACGGATATGCCTATTCGTCCTCGGTCGCGCCGGTGGTCCATGATCATTACGGCTGGCGCGATGCGCCGCGGTTTGCTTTCGATCCGGTGGCCGGCAGCGAGTTGGTCGAAATCCCCGTAGCCACGGCGGTGCTGCGCGGTAAGCGCCTGGCCGCAGGGGGCGGAGGCTTTTTCCGGGTCCTTCCCTATCAATTCAGTCGCTGGGCTATCGAGCAGGTCAATCGTGAGGGCCGGCCCGCGGTATTCTATTTCCACCCGTGGGAAGTCGATCCCGGCCAACCGCGCGTTGCCGGGGCGCCGCTACGCTCGCGGCTGCGGCACTATACCAATTTGACGAAGATGGCCGACAAGCTTTCGCTGTTGCTCGGCGATTTCGCCTGGGGCCGGATGGATATGCTTGCCGAGCGTGAGAAACCGCGCAGCCTGGACTGGGCGGCGTGAATGCCTTGCCCGGCCCGACGGTCGTCGTCCGGCAGGCCGATCTGCGCGATACGCGGGAGTGCGCGCGAATAGAGGGATTCGTCGCCGAGCATGGGGCGACGCCATTCCATCGACCGGCCTGGTTGCATGCTATCTCCGAGGGTACCGGTCAACGGGCGTTCGGCCTTGTCGCCGAGCGCAACGGAGCGCTTGAAGGCTGGTTGCCGCTGACCGAAATCCGGTCGGTGTTGTTTGCCCCCGCGCTTGTCTCGAGCGGCTTCTCTGTCGGCGGTGGTCCACTTGCCGAAGATGACGCGACCTCGCTTCTGCTTTGCCGGGCAGCCGAAGAGCTGGCACAACGCCATGCGGTGAGTTCGGTCGAACTCAGGGGAGGGCCCGCGCCCGATGGCTGGCAGCCTATTACCGGCAAGCACGCAACATTCTCGCGCGCACTGGCCGAGGATCGAGAGGCCGAATTGCTAGCGATACCGCGCAAGGCCCGCGCGGAGGTGCGCAAGGCGCTCAAATCGCCGCTCGAGATCGTCACTGGCCGCGACAGGGCTCACCTCGATACCTTCTATGGCTGTTATGCCGACAGCGTGCACAATCTCGGCACACCCGTTTTTCCGCGCAAGCTGTTTGCAGCCGTACTGGAACACTTCGGCGAGGACGCCGACATCATTACCGCACGCCACGACGGGCGCGCCGTGTCGAGCGTTCTCTCGCTCTACCACAACGGCGCGGTCATGCCTTACTGGGGCGGAGGAGGATTCAGGGCGCGGGAGCTCAAGGCCAACGAGCGGATCTATTTCGAATTGATGGACCACGGTCGCGAACGGGGATGCACGCATTACGACTACGGTCGTTCGAAGATCGGCAGTGGTCCCTACAATTTCAAGAAATGGCAGGGGTTCGAACCCGTCCCGCTCACCTATTGGACCTGGACTCCGCCGGGCCGCACTGCGCGCAATATCGACCCGACCGACGCCGGCTATGCCTCCAGCATTGCTCTGTGGAAGAAAATTCCCCTGTCGGTTGCAACGCGGATCGGCCCGTGGATCGCGCGAGGGCTCGGCTGACATGGGCGAAGTGCTGTTCCTCGCACACCGTGTTCCCTTTCCCCCCGATCGGGGCGACAAGATCCGCTCGCATCACCTGCTCAAGGGGCTGGCAAAACTGGGCCCCGTCCATGTCGGCACCTTCGGCGAAATAGCGCAAGACATGGCGCAGAAGGCGGTTTTGGCCGAAATCGCCCGCACGCATGTGCTGGTCGAGCGCAGCAAGCCTCTGCCGCTGGCCGGCCTCGAAGCCCTGGTCAGGCGCAAACCGGTAAGCCTCACTGCATTCGATCACGCCGCCATGCACCGTTATGTCGCCAAGACCCTCGGCAACCACCGGATCGACACGGTTTTCGTCTTCTCGGGCCAGATGGGGCAGTATGTCCCTGACAGTTTCACGGGGAGGGTGGTGTTCGATCTGTGCGACGTCGATAGCGCCAAGTTCGAAGCCTATGCGCAGGCCGGCCAGCGCGCGTGGATCAACGCTCGGGAGGGACGCCTGCTGGCCCGCGAAGAGGAGCGACTGGCAGCGCGCGCGGACACGACGCTGCTGATCAGCGAGAACGAGGCCGATCTCTTCCGCTCGCGTGTCGATAATCCCGACAATGTACGCCTGCGCACGCTCGGCAATGGCATCGATGCGCAGTTCTTCGACCCCGAGCGCGTCGGACGCCACCCCGAGCTTGAAGGAGGCGACGGGCCGCAACTCGTATTCACCGGGCAGATGGACTACGCACCCAATGTCGCTGCCGCCGAATGGACGATCGCGAACATCATGCCCGCGCTACGCATGAAATACCCGCGGGCGCGGTTCCATGTCGTCGGCAGGGCGCCAGTGCGCGCGCTGCGCGATCGTCATGGCGAGAACGGCACGCGGGTCTGGGGCGAAGTGCCCGACATGCGGCCGTTCCTCAAATCGGCAGATTTGGTCGTAGCGCCGCTGCTGATTGCGCGCGGGGTGCAGAACAAGGTGCTGGAGGCGATGGCGATGGCGCGGCCGGTGGTGCTGACGCCTGGTGCGGCTACCGGCATCGATGCAGTCGACGGTCGGGACTTCGCCGTGTCGGAAGCGGACCCCGCAGCGATGCTTTCGCAGATCGAGCCGCTGCTAGATTCTCCGGGGCGTGCATCCGAAATGGGGCGCTGCGCGCGGAGTTATGTGCTCGAGCGCATGAGCTGGGACAGTGTCGAGGCCGCGCTTGCCGAACTGGTCGGCAGGGGTGAGAATGCCCGCGATGCCGCCTGAATCGGTCCTGGAGCGAAGCGCACCGCGTCCAGCAGTCCCGCCGGGTGTCTTGCTGCCCGTGGCCGCGCTGGCCCTGTTCGCGCTCACGTTCTCCGAGTGGCGTGCAATGGCGCACCAATGGTGGAATATCGACACCTACAGCCACATCCTGCTGATCCCTCCGATCATCCTCTGGCTGGCATGGATTCGCCGCGAGGAACTGGCAAGAGTCGGTAGTCGCGGCTGGTGGCCGGGGCTGGTGTGGTTTGTGCTCGGGCTCTCGGTTTGGCTCGTCGGCTCGACCCTCGAGATCAATACCATCGCACAAGGCGGGACGATCATCGCCTTGCAGGGCGCCGTCGTCGCGATCATGGGATTGCGGGCCGCATTCGTGCTCGCGTTCCCGCTGGCCTATGCCCTCCTGCTTGTGCCCTCCGGCGGCGAGATCATCCCCCCGCTCCAGGTGATCACCGCCAAGATCGCCACCACGCTCACCATATGGAGCGGCATCGAGACCGTGGCGCAGGGCATCAATATCGATACGCCCGCGGGGCTTTTCATCGTCGCCGAGGAGTGTGCGGGGGTGAAATTCCTGATTGCGATGGTCGCGCTCGGCTTGCTTGTCGCGCACACCTGTTTTGCCAGCTGGAAGCGCCGCGCCTGGTTCCTGCTCGCCTGCATCGTCGTGCCGGTCATTGCGAATGGCATCCGGGCCTGGGCGACGATCTTCCTTGCGCAGTATGTCGGAGCCGAGGCTGCCGTCAGTTTCGACCACATCGTTTACGGCTGGGTATTCTTCGGCATCGTCATCGCGCTGGTGTTGGGGGTTGCCTGGCGGTGGTTCGAGCGCGAGCCCGAAGAGGCCGGCTGGAGCGCAAGCGAAATCGCTGCCATGCCGCTCGTCCGGCGTATCGAGGGTACGCCCGCCAATCCGGCACTGGTCCTCGGCGCGGTGCTGGTCGCCGCATTGGTCTTTGCCGTGCTGGCGCGGCTGGTCTAGGCATCGTCGCCTATGTGCGGGATCGCGGGGATTTTCCATTACGAGACGGTAAAGCCGGTCGACCCCCGCAGGGTCGAGCGGATGAGCGACGCGCTCGCGCATCGCGGACCCGACGGCAGCGGTGTCTGGACCGCGCCCGGGGTCGGCCTCGGCCATCGCCGCCTGTCGGTCATCGACCTCGACGGATCGCCGCAGCCGATGCATTCGGCCGACGGGCGCGCGGTGATCGTCTTCAATGGCGAGATTTACAACTACCGCGAATTGCGCCGGGAGCTCGAGCAGGGCGGGGCGCAGCTGCACACCGATGGCGATACCGAGACCATCCTCGCCGCATGGCAGAAATGGGGCCCCGATTGCCTGGCGCGGCTCGACGGGATGTTCACCTTCGCGCTTTACGACCTCGACAGGCGCCAGCTGTTCCTTGCGCGCGACCGTCTGGGAGTGAAGCCGCTTTACCTTGCCCGGCTGGAGGGCGGGGTGCTGGCCTTTGCCAGCGAACTCAAGGGCCTGCTGGCGCATCCCTTGATGAAGCGCCAGATCGATCCGCTGGCGATCGAGGATTACATGACCTGGGGCTATGTCCCCGATCACCGCGCAATCCTGAAAGGTGTCGAGAAGCTTCCGGCGGGACACTTCCTGTTGCTCGAACATGGCCGCGAACCCGGAGTGCCGCAGCGCTGGTGGGACATCAGCTTTGCCGAGCGCGAGCAGGGGCGGACCGAGGACCTTTCGGCGCAGCTGCTCCACCTGATGCGCGAGGGGGTGACCAGCCGCATGACGGCCGACGTACCGCTGGGTGCATTCCTCTCGGGAGGCGTCGATAGCTCGTCGGTCGTCGCATTGATGAGCGAGGCGAGCGCGGCACCCGTCACCAGCTGCTCGATCGGCTTCGACGTCGAGAGCGTCGACGAGACCCGCTATGCGCGCCAAGTCGCGGAATTGTTCGCGACCGACCATCACGAGCGCATCGTATCGGCCGACCAGTTCGGTGAAAACGACCGGATCGCGCGGATATTCGACGAGCCCTTCGCCGATTCGAGCGCGCTGCCGACCTTGCGCGTCTGCGAACTGGCGCGCGAGCATGTCACCGTTGCGCTGTCGGGCGACGGGGCCGACGAGGCCCTTGCCGGTTATCGCCGCCAGCTATTCCATGCGCGCGAAGAGCAGGCCCGAGCGGTCCTGCCGCATGGCATCCGCAAACCCCTAGTCGGGACGCTTGGACGGTTGTGGCCCAAGGCCGACTGGGCCCCGCGTCCCCTGCGCGCCAAGACGACGCTGCTGTCGCTCGGCGATAGCGGGGAGGCAGGCTACGCGCGCGCACTGGCGATTCTCGCACCCGAACAGCGACAGGCGCTGTATGGCGAGGCGCTGCTGCGCGAACGCGGCGATTACCGCGCCGAGCAGCCGTGCGAGAAGCTGATGCGCGATGCGCCCGCCAGAAGCGGCCTCGACCGCGCGCAATATGCCGATCTCAAGTTCTGGCTTCCGGGCGATATCCTCACCAAGACCGACCGTACCAGCATGGCGGTGGGCCTCGAAGCGCGCGAGCCGCTGCTGGATCACCGTCTGCTCGAGTTCGCTGCACGTCTGCCGCATCGCCAGCGCTTCCGCGGAACGACTGGCAAGTGGCTGATGAAGCGCACGATGGAGCGCTACCTGCCCGAGGACATCCTCTATCGCCAGAAGCAGGGCTTCGTGACCCCGCTGGCCGAATGGTTCCGCGGACCGCTGGCGAGCGAGGCGAGGGCGGTCGCCACGAGCGAGCTGCTCACCGGCAACGGGTGGTTCGCCCGCAAGGCGCTGGCACGCCTCGCAGACGATCACATTGCCGGCCGCTCGGATCACGGCCGTGTGCTGTGGCAATTGCTGATGCTGGAGCGTTCGCTCCGGCATCTGCAACCAAGCGCCTAGCGCGCGTCGACCAGCACGATCTCCGCATCCTCGAGCGCCTCGACTACGATCTCCGCCTCGCCGGTCACCGCGATGCCGTCGCGCGGTTGCGCCTCGATGCCGTTGACCTTTATGCGGCCCTTGGGGGCGACGAGATACTGGTGCCGCTCGTCCGAAGTCGCCCAGGTCGCGCTCTGGCCGGCGGCAAGGGTAGCTGCCGCAACTCTCGCATCGGTCCGGATCGGCAAGGCATCGTCCGCTTCGGGGCTGCCGCTGGCGAGAACTTCGAACCCGCCGTCACGCGTCGCCTTGGGAAACTCGCGCTGACCCCAGCTTGGCTGCTCGCCGGCGCGATCGGGGATGATCCAGATCTGGAACAGCGTCGTGTCCTCGTCCTCGAGATTGTATTCGGCATGGGTGATGCCGGTGCCCGCGCTCATCACCTGCACGTCGCCCGCCGCGGTGCGACCTTCGTTGCCGAGGCTGTCGCGGTGGCTGATCGCGCCTTTGCGCACGAAGGTGACGATTTCCATGTCGCTGTGCGGATGCGGGGGGAAGCCGGTCTGCGCCTGGATCGTGTCGTCGTTCCAAACGCGGATATTGCCCCAGCCCATCCGGTCGGGGTCGTGGTAGTTGGCGAAACTGAAATGGTGCCGCGCGTCGAGCCAGCCGTGGTTGGCATGCCCGAGCGAGCCAAAGGGACGGATATCGATCATAGCAATATTCTCACATCGGCGGGGTGTTGACGCCGGAAGTGAATGTCATGTGGCCCGCACTCTTGCGGCTTCAAGAGCGCACACGGGTGTGACTACCCGGCCAGCCCGTCAGGAAAGGCCGTGGCCGCGTGCCATATAGTCTGCGCTTTGCATTTCCTTGAGGCGGCTGACCGTGCGCTCGAACTCGAAGGCGCCATCGCCCGCTGTGTAGAGGCCTTCCGGCTCGTCTGCGGCGGTGACGAACAGCTTCACGCCGTTCTCGTACAGCGCATCGATCAGCTTGGTGAACCTTATCGCCTCGTTGCGGTTGTCGGGCGACATCGCCGGAATGCCGACCACGATCACCGTGTGATAGGCATGCGCGATCGCGAGGTAGTCGGCCGCGCCGCGGTTCTCTCCGCACAGTCGCTTGAAGCTGAACACGCCGACGCCCTTGAGGCTCTTGGGAACGTGCAGTGTGCGTCCGCCGCCGAGTTCGAGCTCGGCGCTGGGTACGTGCTCGGCATCCTCGGGCTTGTAATCTGTCAGGCGGAAAAAGGCCTCGCGCACCTGCGCGGTCGCCTCGTCACCGAGCGGGGCGTGCCAGCTATCCATGTCGCCCAGTCGGTCGAGCCGGTAATCGGTCGGCCCGTTGAGCGGCAGCACGTCCATCTCCGCCTCGACGAGGTCGATGAAGGGCAGGAACAGCGAGCGGTTGAGCCCGTCCTTGTAGAGATCGCGCGGCGGACGGTTGCTGGTGGTTACCACCGTGACGCCCTGGTCGCGGATCAGCGCGGTGAACAGGCGTGCCATGATCGCGGCATCGGCGGTGTTGGTGACCACCATCTCGTCGAAGGCGAGGCAGCGGACGTCTGTGGCTATGTCGCGCGCGACCTTGCCCGTGGGATCGCCTGGGTCGCTCTCGCGCCGGGCACGCATGCGCTTGTCCACTTCGAGCATGAATTCGTGGAAGTGCGCGCGCCGTTTCTCTGCGATCCCGAGCGTGTCGACGAAGAGATCCATGAGCATCGACTTGCCGCGCCCGACGCCGCCCCACATGTAGACACCCTGCGGTCGTGCCTTCTTGGGCCGGAACAGTTGCGCGAGTAGTCCGCCGCTGGTTTCCGCCTCCAGTTCCTTTTGTAGCCGGTCGAGCCGCTCGGCGGCGCGCCGCTGGTCGGGATCGGCCTGGAGTTCGCCCGCGGCGACGAGCCGCTCGTAGCGGGCAAGCATCCCGGTCATGTAGCGATGCGGCGCTTCATCTTCTTGACGATACCGGAGAAGCTGGCGACCGTATGATCTTCCTGCACGACCGTCCCGCGCACGAATACCATCCCGCCGGTTTCGCGGACGATCTCGCACACTGCATCAAGCGGACGGTCGGGTTTGCCCCCACCGACGAACTGAGTCGAGAGTTCCACGGTGACCGAAGGGCCGGCATTGCCGCTACCGATCGTGTGCATGGTCGTGAACAGGCTGATGTCGATCAGCGACAATGTCACCGCGCCGTGGACGATACCTTGGAGGTTCTCGTGCCGCCGCTCGGGGAACATGCGCAGCCGCGCCTTCCCGTCGTCATCAACACGCGTGATGAGCTTGCCCATTACCGCGCCGTTGAACAGCGACTGGTCTTTGAGGTTCCAGTGGCGCCAACCCGGATTGTCCGGGTCGGGGCCATGTTCGAAAACGTCGTCGGTCAGTCCCATCAGATGGCGCGTTCGGCGATCATCTTCTTGGTTTCGGCGATCGCCTTGGCCGGGCTTAGGCCCTTGGGGCAGACGTTCGCGCAGTTCATGATGGTGTGACAGCGATAGAGGCGGAAGGGGTCTTCCAGCTGGTCGAGCCGCTCGCCGGTCATCTCGTCGCGGCTGTCGGCGAGCCAGCGATAGGCCTGCAGCAGGATTGCCGGGCCGAGGAACTTGTCGGAATTCCACCAGTAGCTGGGGCAAGCGGTCGAGCAGCAGGCACACAGGATGCACTCATACAGGCCGTCGAGCTTCTCGCGCTGTTCGGGCGATTGCAGGCGTTCCTTGCCGCTCGGCGTGGTCGAAACGGTCTGCAGCCAGGGACGGATGCTGGCGTACTGCGCATAGAAATGCGTGAAGTCGGGCACGAGATCCTTGATCACGTCCATGCTCGGTAGCGGGGTGATACGCACCTCGCCCTTGAGATCCTCGATTGCGGTTGTGCAGGCGAGACCGTTCTTGCCGTTCATGTTCATCGAGCAAGACCCGCAGATGCCTTCGCGGCACGAGCGGCGGAAGGTCAGCGTGGGGTCGATCTCGTTCTTGATCTTGAACAGCGCGTCGAGGACCATCGGACCGCAGTCGTCGAGATCGAGTTCGAACGTATCGTAGCGCGGGTTTTCGCCGCTGTCGGGATCGTAGCGGTAGATCTTGAACTTGCGAATGCGCGAACCGCCGTCAGCCTTGTGCTCGCGGCTCTTGCCGGTGATCTTCGAATTCTTAGGAAGGGTGAAGGTCGCCATTACGCTATCGGTCCTGTTGCTTTGCGAAACCCATCTAGCGGTTCAGGCGACTGGCGCAAGGCCGTGTATGACGCATTTGCTGCAATGCCGGTCCTACATGATCGAACAGATCGAACGCCCGGATACCGGCGAGGACGGCATCGAGCCGAAAGGCGCACGATTGCGAGGGATTGGACGGGAACCGACCGCGCGCGCCAAGGGTCTAATCAGGCATGGGTGAGATCGTAACCAATGGCGGCACCGCTGCGGTTTTCGGTGCGAGCGGCGGGATCGGCAAGGCAGTGGCGAGCGCGCTGGCCGATCGCGGACTGCAGGTCTGGGCCGGGAGCCGGTCGGGCGAGGTCGGAGACGGGAGGCTGCACCCTTTTCGCTTCGACCTGACCGACGAGGGCAGCATCGCCTCCGCCGCCGCACGGATTGGCAAGTCCCCCGTGGATCTCGTGATAGTCGCCAGCGGCGTCTTGACGCTGGCCGACGGGACCGGACCAGAACGTTCATTGAAGCAGCTCGACGGCGCAACGATGGAACAGGTATTTCACCTCAACACATTTGGCCCCGCACTGATCGCGAAGCATATGCTCCCGCTCCTGCCGCGCGACCGGCGCAGTCTATTCGCCGCCCTGTCAGCGCGCGTGGGTTCGATCACCGACAACGGGCTGGGGGGCTGGCACAGTTACCGGGCGAGCAAGGCCGCGCTCAACATGCTCCTCAGGAACTTCGCTATCGAGCTCGGTCGGATGCACAAGCAGGCGGTCGTCGCCGGGCTGCATCCCGGGACAGTCGACACTGCGCTGTCGGAGCCGTTCCAGGGCAATCTGCCGGAAGGCCAGCTGACCAGCCCGGACGTCGCTGCGGACAATCTCCTGACCGTGCTCGATGGCCTGTCGCCGAGCGACAGCGGCAAGGTGTTCGACTGGAAGGGCGAGGAAATCCCCGCCTAGTCGGTCTGCGCCACCAGGCCTTCGCGCCGCCAGCTTTCGGCCAGAAGCGTTTCAAGCAGGTCGGCATGGCTGAAACCGGCCTGAGCCGCAGCTTTGGCCATGACCTTTTCAGACCACAGGTTGCAGTTCAGGTTGATCTCGATGAAATTGATGTCGCCTGTCTTGAGGTCGAGGCGGAACTCGATCCGGCCGTAGTCGAACGGCAGGAACTCGCGTGCGACCTTCTTGGCCATCGCCTCGATCCTGGGAGCGAGGTCGGGGTCGTCGAAACGCTTGAGCGCGGCCTTTTCGGTGTTCTGCACCAGGTCGCGCTTCTCGTAATAGGTCCACAGGCGCTGCGTGTCCTCGCGCTCGTACCAGAGCATGGGAAGCGCAATCGGCTCGTCGTTGATCGTGATGAAGGCGCACTGGACGTCGTAACCATCGAGGTAGGGCTCGACGATCGCGTCATGACCCTCGGTGTGGATGTGCCACACCGCGTTGGCCACTTCGGTCCAGTTGTGCGCATCCGAAATGCCCCAGCTGGCCGAAGAGGCATTGGGCTTGATCACCCAGCGGCCAGATTCCTTGGCCGGCAGGTCCTGCTCGAGCACCGGGGCACCGCGGCGGTAACAGGTCCACGGCGCGGTCGGCACGCCGGCATGGTCGCAGACCAGCTTGGAGACCGATTTGTCGTCACCCAAGCCGCGCAGGAAGGGCATTGCGCCGAGATAGGGGATACCGTGCTTGTTGCACAGGATCGGGATCAGCATCTCGCTGTTGACGAAGCCGCCGCGGTTGAGGAGCGGGAAGACGAAATCGACATCGGGCTTCTGGAACAACACGTCGTACGTGTTGGCCAGTTGCAGATTGAGTCCCAACGCCTCGAGCGTCGATCGCACCTCGTGATGGTAGATCGCATGGTTGCCATCTTCGGGATGCATGCCACCCCCGAACAGCGCGTGCTTGGCCATGAACAGCATGCGGATGCGGTCCTTGGCTTCTTCGGGAATGCGGAGAGGTGCAATGGTGTCGGTCATATCGGCCCGTCTGTTCGGTTCGGGCGCCCTTTAGTCCTGTCGCCTGCAGTCGACCAGAACTTTTCGGCAGGCAAGTTTACCCTTGCCGCCAGCCGAAATGGCGATAGCCTCGTAATCCTACGCAATCGGAGGACCTTGCTCCGTGGGTTTCAGGAACTGGTACGATAGCCATGTCATGCCGCGTCTCGTGACGGCAGCCTGCGGACAAAAGGGGATCGAGGACCGTCGCCGAGAGGTGGTCCCGCTGGCCCGGGGCCGGGTTTTCGAGATCGGTTGCGGTGGAGGGCTCAACCAAGCGCTCTACGATACGTCCAGAGTGACCTCCTTTGCCGGCATCGATCCTCACGAAAGGCTCCTCGACGGAGCCCGTGCGAGAGCGCAGGCCAAGGGCTGGGAAGCCGACATCCGGCAAGGTGTGGGCGAAGACATACCGTTTGCGGCGGGCGCCTTCGACACGGTGGTCTGTACCTACACCCTGTGTTCGGTGGACCATCCCGCGCGCGTATTGTCGGAGCTGCGGCGGATCCTGTCACCGCGCGGGCGCTTGCTGTTCCTCGAACATGGACGCGCGCCCGACGAGGGCGTGGCCCGCTGGCAAAGACGTATCGAACCGGTCTGGAAGCCACTGGCCGGTGGGTGCCATCTGACCCGGCCTGTCGGCACGTCGCTACGCGCGGCAGGGTTCGCGGTCGAGCCGCTAGGCCAGGCCTATCTCAACAAGGCGCCCAAGGTGATGGGCTGGATGGAATGGGGCGTGGCGCGCAAGGCCTGAGGCGGCGGCGAGCGCGAGGCCCGCCGCCGCAAATTCAGGTCTACTCGTCGCCGAATGTGCGCTGCCACCAGCCGCGCTTGGGCTTGGCCGGCTCGCTCGGTGATTCGGGAGCATCGGTGGCTGGCACCGGGGCAGGTTCGGGTGCCGGTTCGGCTGCGGTTTCGGCAGCAGCCTCGACATCCGCCTTCTTCTTGCGCGGTGCGCGCTTTTTCGGCGCGGGTTTCGCCTCTGCGACGGTCTCTGCCGCATCCTCGGCAGCTCTGTCCGTCTCGGCCTTCTTCTTGCGCGGGGCGGGCTTCTTGGGCTTGGGCTTTTCGTCCTGTTTGCCCTCGGTGGCCGTATCGCCCGTCTGCACGGATGCCTTCGATTCCGGCTCAGCTTCGGCCTTCTTCTTGCGCGGAGCGCGCTTCTTGGGCTTGGGCTTTTCCTCGCTCTCGGCTGCCGCTTCGGCAGTTTCGGGCGAGTCCTCGGGACCGGCGACTACGGCCATATCCTCGACTACCGCCTCGGACACCTCTTCGAGGTTCTCGGCATCTTCCGACTGGACGTCATCCGATTTCTTGCCGCGCCCGCGGCCACCCCGGCGCCGACCGCCGCGCCGACGGCGTTTCTTGGGCTTATCGTCTTCGTCGTGCTCTTCGTTGTCGTCACCGTCATCGCTGTCGCCGCTATCGGAGGCGTCGTCCTCGGCTTCGTCCTGGTCGGTGTCGTCGTCGCGCTGGCGATTCTTGTTGCGGCCACGACCGCCGCGACGCCGGCGGCGTTTCTTGCGCGGGCGATCGTCTTCGCCATCGTCGTCATCGGCCTCGTCGGCGATGTCGTCCTCGTCCTCTTCGTCATCCTCGACGATGGGATCGAACCTCGGCGCATCCTTCGGCCTCGGGCCATGGCTCGAGACGGTCATTTTCGCGCCCTCGTCCTCGCCCTCGGGGACGACTTCGACGGTCACGTGATAGCGCTGTTCGATCTCCATCAGATCGGCCCGCTTCTCGTTGAGCAGGTAGACCGCGGCTTCGGTGCTTGCAGCAAGGCGGATGGTGGAGCCCTTGCCCTTGGCCGCTTCGTCTTCGATCAGGCGCAGGGCCGAAAGGCCCGCGCTCGACGCGGTCCGCACGAGACCGGTGCCATCGCAATGCGGGCATTCGCGCGTCGTCGCCTCGAGCACGCCTGTGCGGAGGCGCTGGCGGCTCATCTCCATCAGGCCGAAACTCGATATGCGGCCGACCTGGATCCGCGCGCGGTCGTTCTTGAGCGCTTCCTTCATCGCCTTTTCGACCTTGCGGGTGTTGGAGTGGTGCTCCTGGTCGATGAAGTCGATGACGACGAGCCCGGCCATGTCGCGCAGGCGCAGCTGGCGGGCGATCTCGCGTGCAGCCTCCAGATTGGTGTGCAGCGCGGTCTGCTCGATATTGTGCTCCTTGGTGGAGCGGCCCGAGTTGATGTCGATCGAGACCAGCGCCTCGGTCGGGTTGATGACCAGGTAGCCGCCCGACTTGAGCTGGACCATCGGGTCGTACATCGCCTTGAGCTGGTCTTCTGCGCCATAGCGCTGGAACAGCGGTACGGGATCCGAATACTGCTTAACCCGGCGCGCATGGCTGGGCATCAGCAGCTTCATGAACTGCTTGGCCGACTTGTAGCCTTCTTCGCCTTCGACGACGACTTCCTCGATTTCGCGATTGTAGATGTCGCGGATCGCGCGCTTGATGAGGTCGCTGTCCGAATGGATCAGCGCCGGCGCGCTCGACCCCAGGGTGCGTTCGCGGATCTCGTCCCACAGGCGGGCGAGGTAATCGAAGTCGCGCTTGATCTCGGTCTTCGTGCGGCTGAGGCCGGCGGTGCGCACGATCAGCCCCATGGTCCGCGGCAGGCTGAGGTCGCTGACGACCTGCTTCAGCCGCTTGCGGTCCGAGGCGGAGGAAATCTTGCGCGAGATACCGCCCCCGTGGCTGCTGTTGGGCATCAGCACGGTATAGCGCCCCGCGAGGCTGAGATAGGTGGTCAGCGCGGCGCCCTTGTTGCCGCGCTCTTCCTTGACGACCTGTACCAGCAAGACCTGGCGCCGCTGGATGACGTCCTGGATCTTGTAGCGCCGGCGTAGCGCCATGCGCTTGGCGCGAGCCTCGTCTACTTCCTTGGCGCGGGCGCGGCCCTTGCCCTGGCGGCGACCGCGTCCGCGACCCCGG
>JBFOLW010000111.1:0-3037 GCA_040830305.1 Erythrobacter sp. | reverse complement strand
TGTCGCGCTGTCGATCAGCGCATCGAGATCGACCATCCAGCGCAGGACCTCGCTCGCGATCGCGCGCGCCAGCGCCTTGTCCTCGAACTTGCGCACGTCCTTGGTAGCGCCGTTGAATGCAATATCGAGCGTTTCACCGCGGCGCAGGACCGCATCTAGCAGGCGCAGCGCCGCAAGGCGCGCGTGGATACCGGTAGCTTGTGCCATCGCGTGGCCCCTAGCCGCACTTGAAACTGCGCGCCAGCTTGCGCATTTCACCAGTATGACCGACCGCGCAACCAAACGGCCCGAGGGTTTTGAAAAGCCCGCCCACTGGACCAATGATCCTCCGCCCGAGCCGAAGAAAGGCGAGGACGAAGAGGAATTGAGCCCGACGCGCTATGGCGACTGGGTCAAGGACGGGATTGCGATCGACTTCTAATCAGAGCGGCTCGAGTGCAATCCTCAGTCCGTCTTTCGGCTTGGGGATCGGCCATGCCTGCCAGTCGGGATCGCCCCCGGTGAGTTCCACGCGGTAGCGCGGCAGCAACTGCGCCATCAGGATCTTCACCTGCATGTAGGCGAAGTGCAGGCCGAGGCACATATGCGCGCCGCCGCCAAAGGGCACCCAGGCATATTTGTGCCGCGCTTTCACCTTGTCGGGTGTGAAGCGCAGCGGATCGAAGGCGAAGGGGTCGTCCCAATGCGCTTCGTCGTGATGCGTATAGTGGATGTTGATCCCGACATGCGCACCAGCCGGGATGCGATATCCCTCATACTCGAAATCGCGCAATGCGCGGCGCGGCATCGAGGGAACCGGCGGGACGAAACGCAGCGCTTCCTTGAAGGCCATCTCGGTGAGGTCGAGCTTGCCCAAATCGTCGTAGTCGAGATCGCGCGGCTGGCCACTGCCATCCACTCCGCCGGTGACCGCCTCGATTTCCTGCCGCAGCTTTTCCTGCCAGCCGGGATGCTTGGCGAGCAACCACAGCAGCGAAGTGGCGCTCGAGGTTATCGTGTCGTGCGCGGCCATCATGAGGAAGTTCATATGGTCGACAACCTCATCGACCGGCATCAGGCTGCCATCGTCGTATTCGGCCGTCGCGAACTGGCTGAACATGTCCTGCCCGCCGCCTTCGGCGCGGCGCCGATGCGTTTCGCGGGTGAAATAGTCGATCAGGAACTCGCGCCCCTTCACCCCCTTGCGCATCATTGTGAACGGCAAGGGCTTGCGCACCGGGGCGACACTGGCCTGGACCATGTCGACGAAGGCCTGGTTTATGCGATCCGCTTCCGGCCCCCAGGGAATTCCGATGAAGCTGTCGGCGGCGAGGTCCAGCGTCAATTCCTTGATCGCCGGGTAGAACCGCATTTCGCCTGCGCCCCATTCCTCCAGGCGCTTGGCGATGCCGCGGTTTAGCGCGCCCGAATAGTGGCGCATCGGCCCGGGCTTGAAGGCGATCGACAGGGCCCGGCGATCCATCCGGTGATGGTCGAAATCCATCAGCATCAATCCGCGCGGGAACAGCTGGTCGAGGATCGGTCCCCAGCCCTGCTCGGAACTGAAAATCTTGTCGCGGTTCATCAGGACCATTTCATTGGCCTCGGCCCCGATCAACGCGATATTCCAGCCACCGAAGGCCTTGCTCTTGTAGACCCTGCCGTACTGCTCGACCATGCGGCGCGTCTGGCCATGCGGATCGGCGAGCATCTTCAGCGTATTGCCGACCAGCGGCCAACCGGCTTCGCCCGGAATATGGGCGAGCGCTTCCTCGCTCGGATTGCCCTTGGTCCAGTGCGTGGGCGCGAGATCGGCGGGTTCGTGCGAGGCAAGCGTGGCCATAAGTAGCTCCTGACAACTTACCTCTGTGTAAGTAATTCCTAGCCGGTAATCCACCCCGACAATTCACGGCGCAGCAAAGTCTCGAGCATGGCCAGCCCCGCGTCCGATGTATTGAGGCAGGACAGCGCAGCAAATCGCTCGCCGCCCGCCTCTTCGAACTGTTCCTTGCCCTGGATCGCCAGCTCTTCCAGCGTCTCGAGACAATCGGCGGAGAAGCCGGGCGCAGCGATCGCAAGCCGCTTGGTTCCGGCGCGCGCTTCTTCCTCCAGCACCGTGTCGGTCGCCGGTTCGAGCCACTTCGCAGGACCGAAACGCGACTGGAAGGTCGTGCGGAAGCGCAGCCCTGGTCGAGCCAGCTTTTCCTGCAAAAGGCGCGCTGTCTTCCGGCAATGGCAATGGTAGGGATCGCCCAGCTCGAGCGTTCTCTGCGGCATGCCATGGAAGCTCAGCAACAGAACCTCCGGCGCAAAATCGAGCGCGTCGATCTGGCGCGACAGATCGCGTGCCAGCGCCTCGATATAGGCCGGGTCGTCGTGATAGGGCGGCAGCGTCCGCAGGCTCGCCTGCCAGCGCATTTCCCGCAGCTTGTCCGCAGCCTTGTCCACAACCGTCGCCGTCGTGGCGGCGGAGTACTGGGGATAGAGCGGCGCCAGCAGGATCCGCTCGCAGCCGGCATCCATCAGCGCCTGCAGCCGGTCGGGGATCGACGGGGTTCCGTAGCGCATTGCCCAGTCGACCCTCACGCCCTCGCCCAGTCGCTGCTGCATCGCCGCCGCCTGGTCGCGCGTGATGACCGCAAGCGGCGAGCCTTCATCGGTCCATACCTCGCGATAGGCCCGCGCACTTTTCTTCGGGCGCGTGTTGAGGATGATTCCGCGAAGGATCGGTTGCCAGGCAATCGGGGGTATTTCGACTACGCGCCGGTCGGACAGGAATTCCGCCAGATAGCGCCTGACCGGGCCGGTTTCGGGTGCATCGGGCGTACCGAGATTGACGATCAGGACACCGATGCCGCCCGATTTTACCGGAACGTGGTCGGCGGGAAGTGTCTGCGGCTGCCAGGTCATAGGCCCCCCGAAAGCAGTGGCAGGCGGCGGAAGCGCACTCCGGTCGCCGAGTAAAGCGCATTCGCGATGGCCGGGGGGGCCACGGCCACGCCCAGTTCCCCCGGGTCGAACGCGGGATCATCGCTGGGCAGGAACTCGATGACAATCT
>JBFOLW010000110.1:0-2829 GCA_040830305.1 Erythrobacter sp. | reverse complement strand
GTGGTGTCCGTCACCGCCGGTGCCGCAACAATCGACCGTTCCCTCGGGTGCATCGACCGGGATGAGCCGAGCGCGCAATGCCCGTGCCGCCCCCGCGATCTCGTCCGAGGTCTCGCTCCGCGCCGACATGTCGACGAGGAAGCGGGCGATGTCCTCATCAGAAGTCTCGCCGTCGAGAATCCAGCCAAAGATTTCCTCGGCCTCCTGCTCGCCAAGGTGCTGCTTTGCGTCGGGAAGTCGTTTCATGCCGGGACCTTGGCGGCGATACCGCAGATTTCGAGGAAATTGGCGAGCAGCGCGTGACCGTGCTCGGTTGCGATGCTCTCCGGGTGGAATTGCACCCCGTGGATCGGCAGCTCGCGGTGGCGGAATCCCATCACGCTGCTGCCGTCGAGCCCGGGGGTCTCGCTGGTGGCGTTGATCTCGAGGCAGTCGGGAATATTCTCGACCACGAGCGAGTGGTAGCGCGTCGCGGTGAAGGGCGAGGGCAGGCCGGCAAACACGCCGCTGGCGTCATGCGTTACCGGTGACGTCTTGCCGTGCATCAGCCCGCCGCGGACAACCCGCCCGCCGAAATGCTGTCCGATCGACTGATGCCCGAGGCACACGCCGAGCAAGGGTTTGCGCGCATCGGCGCAGGCCGCCACGAGGTCGAGGCTGATGCCAGCCTCTTTCGGAGTGCAGGGGCCGGGCGAGATCAGGAAACCTGCATGGCCCGCCGCGATTGCCTCGCGTGCGGATATGGCATCATTGCGCACCACCTCCACTTCGGCGCCCATCTCCATGAGATAGTGGACGAGATTGAAAGTGAAGCTGTCGTAATTGTCGATTACGAGGATGGTACGGCGGTCGGTCATTCAGGCTGTCAATGGCGGGCCGAAGCAGCGCTTTCAAGCAAGGAAAGCTGCGAGTGGCCAAACGTTGTCGTGACGTCAGGGTTGCTTGCCGGCCAGCTTGTCGGTCGCGCGCACAAGGCCATCGACGATCCCGGGTTCGCTGGCGCTGTGTCCCGCGTCATGGACAACCCAGAATTCCGCTTCGGGCCAGGCCTTCTTGAGCGCCCATGCCGCCGCTGGCGGAGTACAGATATCGTGACGTCCCTGTACGATGATCCCGGGAATGCCCGACAATCTGGCGACCTTCTCGAGCAGTTCGTTCTCCTCGAGGAAGAAATCTTCGAGGAAGAATTTGGCGCAGATCCGCGCAAAGGGAACGGCTTTGGCTGGATCGCCGAAGCTCTCGAGTAGCGTGTCGTTTGGCAGCAGCGTGGCGACATGGCCCTCCCACAAGGACCACTCGCGCGCTGCCGCCAGTCGGATCGCCTCGTCCTCGCTGGTAAGGCGGTCGTAGTAGGCGCGCACCAGATCGTCGCGTTCCTCTGCGGGAATGAGACCGATGAACGCGTCCCACTGTTCGGCCATGATCTCGCTTGCGCCATAGCGATAAAGCCAGGTCTTTTCCTGCTCGCGCGCGAGGAAAACACCGCGCAACACCAGTTCGCTGACGCGCTCCGGATACTTCTCGGCGTAGGCAAGGGCGAGTGTCGAACCCCAGCTGCCGCCGAATGCCTGCCATTTGTCGTGACCGCACATTTCGCGCAGCCGTTCGATATCCTCGACGATCCGCCAGGTGTCGTTGTGCTCGATCTCGGCGAAGGGCTGCGACTTGCCGCAGCCGCGCTGGTCGAACAGCAAGACGTCGTAGAGCTCCGGATCCCACTGGCGGCGATGATCGGGCGACATGCCGCCTCCGGGGCCGCCATGGAGGAAGACGGCGGGCTTCGCGCCCTTGGTGCCGACGCGTTCCCAGTAGAGCGAATGGCCTTCGCCGACATCGAGCATGCCGGTCTCGTAGGGTTCGATCTCGGGATAGAGCGTGCGGCGGTCGTGGGTCATTCGGTACTCTTCTTCCTGACGACGACGATCGGTCCGATAGGCGCGCCGGTGTCAAGCCTGTCCGTCGCCGGGTTCCATAGCAGCGAGACGGTATCGTCGAGAAACAGCGCATTGCGCGCTTCGAGTTCGTCCCGGTAGAAGCGGGCCAGCTTCCCGAAGGAAACCGGGGCGTTCGAGATGACGAAATGCGCGCGCCCCTCGGCGTCGATCCCCACGGCATTGCGTACCAGGCGCGATGGGCCGTCATGGGTGATCTGCGGATGGATCTTGCCGTCGATGACCAGCATCGGGCCGGATTGCGTGCCGAATTCCGGGCGCTCGGTGACGTTGGCAAGGAACCAGTCGGTCTCGCGCACCGCCCACTCGCCGCCGCTGCCGTAGAAGACCCCGTTCGGTTTCATATAGAAATTGCCCGAACCGGAAACGGTGGAGAGCTGCTGCAACCGTTCGGAATCCTTGACGAAATATCCGATCGGGGTGCCTTCGCTGTCGAAAATCCCCGCATTCATCGCGAAGGCGATGGAGTCGGCCTCGCTCGCGGCAGCGAAGTCCCTAAGGCTGCGATAGGGCTTGCCATCGGAGCCGAGTTCCATCGCGATGCTGTGCCTCGACGGGACAGCCAGGCAATGCGTGAACGGCGTATCTTCGAAAATGATCGAGCGGCAGGCGCTTTCGACCTGGCTGGCGAGCGTTTCGGTGGCGCGTGGCTGGGCATTCGCCGCCGACTGCTGACCGTCGATTCGCGCGCGGGCGACGGGTTCGCCCTCGGGTTGCGCTTCACAGGCTGTCAGCGCCAGGAGGACCAGCGCGGCGATTGTTGTTCTCATTGACCGAATCCGGGTTCCCTTGCGAGGCGGACCGCCTCCTTGGCCGCGGCAATTAGCGCGCCCGCCTTGGCCTCGCACTCTCTTTGTTCGTAGGCAGGATCGCTATC
>JBFOLW010000109.1:0-7238 GCA_040830305.1 Erythrobacter sp. | reverse complement strand
GCGGATTCGGCATTGCGGTCGGCGAGCGGCCGAGCAAGCGGGCACGATATCGCCTCGACAGCGTTGCTGCGGTGCACCATTGGTTGGAGATATGATGCAGGCGGATCTCGAGCTTTCCCCGATCGGCAATTGCCAGGTCAGCGCACTGGTCGACCGCGAGGGCGGTTTCGTCTGGGGCTGCGTCCCCCGCGTCGATGGCGACCCGGTATTCTGCTCGCTGCTCAATGGCGATGTGCGGCACCGGGGCATCTGGCGTTTCGAACTCGACGGCCAGACCAAGGCCACGCAGCGCTACGAACGCAACACCGCAATCCTCGTAACCCGCCTCGAGAGCGAGGACGGCAGCGCGGTCGAAATCCATGATTTTGCGCCGCGCTTCGAACGCTCGGGCCGGATGTATCGCCCGGTCGCCTATGCCCGCATCGTGCGCCCCGTCGCGGGTGCACCGCGTATGCGCGTCGTCCTCGCGCCGATGAAGGACTACGGGGCGGAACTTGCCGCGACCACCAACGGCACCAACCACGTCCGCTATCTGATCGGCCCGCAGGCGCTGCGCCTGTCGACCGACGCACCGGTCGGCTACGTGCTCGAAGGGCGCAGTTACCGCGTCGAAAGCGACCAGCACTTCTTCCTCGGCCCCGACGAACCCTTCGTCGGCAATATCCGCAGCGAGGTGCGGCGGATGGAAGCGATGACCGCGCGTTACTGGCAGCACTGGGTGCGCGGCCTGCACATTCCGCTCGAATGGCAGGAAGAGGTGATCCGCGCGGCGATCGCGCTCAAACTGTGCCAGCACGAGGAAACCGGCGCGATCGTCGCTGCCCTGACCACCTCGATCCCCGAGGCGGCGAACAGCGAGCGCAACTGGGACTATCGCTACTGCTGGATCCGCGACAGCTACTATACGGTGCAGGCGCTCAACCGCCTCGGAGCCCTCGATGTGCTCGAGAAATACCTCGCCTATCTGCGCAATATCGTCGACCAGGCGCGCGGCGGGCAGATCCAGCCGCTCTATTCGGTCATGGGCGCCGACGAGCTCCACGAATTCGAAGCCGAACACCTTGCCGGCTACCGCGGCATGGGACCGGTGCGCGTGGGCAATGCCGCCTACAAGCAGGTACAGCACGATTGCTATGGCCAGATCGTCATGCCGACCGCGCAGGCGTTCTTCGACACGCGCCTGCTGCGTATGGCCGACGAGCGCGATTTTGCGCATCTCGAAGAGGTGGGCGAGGCTGCCTGGGCCAAGCACGACAAGCCCGATGCCGGCCTGTGGGAATTCCGCACGCGGCAGGAAGTGCACACCTATTCGGTCGTAATGTGCTGGGCGGCCTGCGATCGCCTCGCCAATGTGGCGGCGACGCTGGGCAAGGGCGACCGGGTTGTCTTCTGGCAGCAGCGCGCCGAGGCGATCCGCGCCAAGATCGAAGACCGTGCCTGGAACGAGGAGGGCGAGCATTACGGCGCCAGCTTCGAAAGCGACTATCTCGACGCGAGCCTGCTGCAAATGGTCGAGCTGCGGTATTTGAAGCCCGACGATGAGCGCTTCCTCAAGACCTTCGCCGCGGTCGAACGCGACCTGCGCCGCGGAGACCACATGCTGCGCTATGCGGCCGAAGACGATTTCGGCGCGCCGGAAACCGCGTTCAACGTCTGCACTTTCTGGCTGATCGAGGCGCTGGCGCTGGTCGGCCGCAAGGACGAGGCGCGCGAGATCCTGCGCGCCATGCTCAGCCACACGACCCGTTCGGGCATGCTGAGCGAAGATCTCGATTATGAGACTGGCGAGCTGTGGGGGAACTTCCCGCAGACCTATTCGCTGGTGGGTATAATCAATTGTGCCGGCCTCTTGAGCAAACCCTGGAGCGAAGTCCGCTGACTTCCGACCCCCGCCTCGTCGTTATTTCCAACCGCGTCGCGGTGCCCAAGGCGCGCGGCGCTGCGGGCGCGCAAGGGGGCCTCGCGGGCGCGCTCCACGCCGCGCTGAAATCGCGCAAGGGCCTGTGGTTCGGCTGGTCGGGGCAGGAAAGCGAAAGCGGGCGTACCGGTCATATCGATACGCAAACCACTGACGGTGTGACCACCGCCACCATCGACCTGTCGCAGCGCGATATCGACGAATATTACAACGGCTATGCCAATTCGACGCTGTGGCCGCTGTTCCATTACCGCCTAGACCTTGCGCAATACGAGCGCGAGACGGGCAAGGGCTACGAACGCGTCAACGAGCGTTTCGCCGAACTTTCCGCGCCGCTGATCGAACCTGACGACGTCGTCTGGGTGCATGATTATCACCTGATCCCGCTGGGCGAGCGCCTGCGCGCGCGCGGGGTGAAGAACCGGATCGGGTTCTTCCTCCACATACCCTGGCCGCCCACGCGGCTGTTCGTCTCGCTCCCCTATCACGAGCGGCTGGTGCGCACGCTGCTGTTCTACGACGTGGTCGGCTTCCAGACAGGCGAATGGCTCGAAAGCTTCCTGCATTATTGCGAGAACGAGCTCGGGGCACAGGTCGACAAGGACAGGGGCACGGTCACCTACGAGGGGCGCACCACGATTGCCCGGGCCTATCCGATCGGGATCGACTGGGACCATTTCTCGAAGCTCGGCGAGACCGGCGAGGCGCGCCAGGCACAGCAGCGGCTGCTGAGCTCGACCCGTCGCCGCACCGCCATGATCGGCGTCGACCGGCTCGATTACTCGAAGGGCATTCCCGAGCGGATCGACGGGATCGGGCGGTTCCTCGACCAGAATCCAGAGAGGGCAAGGGACCTCGTCTTCATCCAGATCGCGCCGCCCAGCCGCGAGGATGTCGACAGCTACCAGGCGATCCGCGCCGAGCTCGAGCAGAAATGCGGCCAGATCAACGGTGCGCGCAGCGAGGTCGACATGGTGCCCATCCGCTACGTCAATCGCGGTTACAGCCATGCCGAACTGTTCGGCTTCTTCCGCGGCGCGAAGATCGGCCTTGTAACACCCTTGCGCGACGGGATGAACCTCGTCGCGAAGGAGTATGTCGCGGCGCAGGATCCCGAGGACCCCGGCGTGCTGATCCTCTCGCGCTTTGCCGGAGCCGCGGCCCAGTTGGGCGATGCCTTGCTGGTCAATCCGCACAGCCCGGACGATATCGCGCATGCGATCCGCACCGCGCTCGACATGCCGCTTGCCGAACGCAAGGCGCGCTACGTAAAACTGATCGGCACCGTGCGCGACGACAATGTGCAGGACTGGACCGCCAATTTCCTGCGCGACCTCGCCGAGGTTTGACGCGCCGCGCGATTGCGCATGGCAGGCGCGGCTGCCACCGTCCCGCGCATGATTCGCGACGCATTCCTCGACACCCAGGGCATCCACAACTTCCGCGACTATGGCGGCTGGAAAACGCGTGGAGGCGGAACGGTGAAGACCGGGCTGCTCTTTCGCTCGGGCCATCATGTCGAGGCGACCGACAAGGACCTCGCCGCCATCGCGCCGCTTGGCATCCACACGGTGATTGACCTGCGCGGCGAAAGCGAGCGTTCGGCGCATCCCTGCCGCCGGGTCGAGGGCTTCGACGGCGAGGTGCTGTTCTACGAGGGCGAGACGACCAGCAGCCCGCCGCATATGGATATCGATCCGGACACGAGCGCGAGCGATTTCGCGCGCGAACGCATGCTCGCGGTCTACACCCGCATGCCCGACAATCCGGCGATGATCGACATGTTCGGCCGCTATCTCAATATCCTCGCCGATCGCGAGGGCGCGAGCCTCGTCCATTGCTATGCCGGCAAGGACCGCACCGGCGTTGCCGCGACCATGCTGCTGCATATCCTCGGCGTGTCCGAAGAGGACCAGCGGCGCGAATTCCTGCGCACCAACGACAGCCCGACTTTCGACGTCCTTGCCCGCCAGTCGTTGCCGGGGATCGAGGCGCGGCTCGGGCGCAGCCTGGACGACGGCGCGGCGAAAGACCTGCTCGGTGTGCGCGAGGAGTATCTCGATCGATACCTCGAAATCGCCAGTCAGCGCCACGGCAGCTTCGACGGGTACCTTAAAAGGGCGATAGGTGTGGATGACGCATTGCGGGATGCGCTGATTGCACGCTTCGTGGCGTGACTCTGCGGCTGCGGCTACCCATATAGCCGCGATACCCAATTCAGACTGACGGATTTGACGACATGGCTACCCATCGCACCAAGATGCTCATCATCGGCTCGGGCCCCGCGGGCTATTCCGCGGCGATCTATGGCGCGCGTGCGATGATGGAGCCGATCGTGGTGCAGGGGCTGCAGCCTGGCGGCCAGCTTACCATCACCACCGATGTCGAGAACTATCCCGGCTTCGCCGACGTCATTCAGGGGCCCTGGCTGATGGAGCAGATGCAGAAGCAGGCCGAACACGTCGGCACGCGGATGATGTGGGACACGATCGTCGACGTCGACCTGTCGCGGGGGTCGCCGTTCAAGGCGGTGGGCGACAGCGGCGATGAATATATCGCCGATGTGCTGGTTATCTGCACCGGTGCGCAGGCCAAGTGGCTGGGCGTTCCGGGCGAACAGGAACTGGGCGGCAAGGGCGTCTCCGCCTGCGCGACCTGCGACGGGTTCTTCTATCGCGGCAAGAAGGTCGCGGTGATCGGCGGCGGCAACACTGCGGTCGAGGAAGCGCTCTACCTCACCAACCATTCGGACGACGTGACCCTGATCCATCGCCGCGACGAGCTGCGCGCCGAGAAGATCCTGCAGGAGCGGCTGCTCAACCATCCCAAGATCTCGGTGATCTGGAACAAGACCGTCGAGAGCTTCGAGGCCGGCCCCAATGGCGCGCTGGGCCATCTCGCTTTGCGCGACACGCAGACGGGCGAGGACAGCACGCTCGAAGTCGACGGCGCTTTCGTCGCGATCGGCCACGCGCCCGCGACCGAACTGTTCAAGGGCAAGCTGGCGATGGACGAGGGCGGTTACCTGCTGACCGAACCCGGATCGCCCAAGACCGAGATTCCCGGCGTGTTCGCGGCGGGCGATGTGACCGACCACACCTATCGCCAGGCGGTCACCGCGGCGGGCATGGGCTGCATGGCCGCGCTCGACGCCGAGCGCTTCCTTGCCACGCTCGATGTGGCCGAGCGCGAAGCGGCGGAATAAGGCCCACCAAAGTCATTGCGAGCCGAAGGCGAAGCAATCCATCTCCGGATGTCGCGGCGCTTGCCACGCTGGGAGATGGATTGCCGCGGAGCCTCCGGCTCCTCGCAATGACTGTCAGTGGTTACATGTGGATGTCGAACACCACGATGGCCGCGTGGAAGATCAGCACCATCAGCGCCACGCTCGACAGCGCGTAGAGCACGAAGCGCACCATCACCACATTGGCGGTCGCCTGCACCAGCGAGTGGATCACCCTGAGGCCGACGTAGATCCATGCGATCAGCGCATTCATCCCGTCGCCCGAACCGACCATCGCCAGCAGCAGCGCGACTGCGTAGAAAACCGTCGGTGCCTCGTGCAGATGGTTGTAATTATGCGCTTTCCACTGGACCTCGGCGGGCAATTCGTCGTCGAGCGCCTTGGTCCGACGCGCATCGTTGGGCTCGATCCCGGCTTCCGACATCGCCGGGATGCGGGTGGCGTACATCCATAGCCACATGATCATGGTCCAGACCATGAGCGCGACGACGGGCTGCAGGATTTGCGATTCGATCATGGATATCTCCCTCAGGCCGGGGCGAGGCCCGGATCGAACAGCAGCGTAGCGATCAGCGCGCGCACTGCCAGTACGATCAGGGCGATTGTCGACAGCAGGAAGAAGATGAACCGGATGCGGACGATGTTGATCGTCGCCTGGTAGACCGAGTGGATGATCCGCAGCACGACATAGGTCCAGGCAAACAGCACATCGACCGCACCCGCTCCCATGATCGCGAGGATCGCGACGGTCGCGTAGAAGATGGTCGGCTGTTCCATCAAATGGCTGTAGTTATGCGCCTTCCAGTTGACCTTGTCCTCGATCAGCCCCTCGAGATCCTGCCCGCGCCCGCCGGGCCTGCCCTTGGATACTCCCGAGCCGATCTTCTTCATTGCCGGAAAGCGGGTGAAGGCCATCCAGAACAGCATGACGATCGACCAGGCGACCAATACGGCGGCGGGTGCCAGAATCTGGGCTTGCATCGCGTTTCCTCCCTTTGCGAACCAGTGCCTGCGTACCTGATCGGAGGCATTCCGATTGTCAATTGCAACGTATTTTTGCGGGTCGCGATGTGACAGGCCCCGGGCCGTTACCCGCGCAGCATCTCGGCAAAGCTCGCCGCATCGGTATTGCCGCCGGTGAGCATGATTACCGTGTCTTCGTCGACCGGCACTTTCCCGGCGAGCGCCGCAGCCAGCGCCGCCGCGCCGCCGGGCTCGGCAACGAGATTGAGTTTCGCGAAAGCGAACCGCTGCGCCGTGCGGACTTCGTCGTCGGTGACGGTGACGCCCGGCTCGGCGCGGCCCTGCAGCACCGAGAGCACGACCGGCCCCGTGGCATCGGGCTGCAGCGCGTCGCAGATGGTGACGGGCGGATCATTGCCCACGCGCACGATCTCGCCCGCTTCCAGCGCCTGCCCGACCATGTCCCATCCTATTGGTTCGACCACGTGGATCGCGCTCTCGGGACAGGCCAGCGCCAGTCCTGCGGACAGGCCGCCGCCGCCGCAACACGCCACGATCCTTGACGGTGTGCGGCCGAGCTGCGCGGCGATTTCCACCCCCGCGCTGCCCTGTCCCTCGATTACCCAGGGATCGGCGAAGGCATGCACCAGCACAGCGCCGCGCTCTTCGACCAGCCGCGCGGCGACATCGTCGCGGTCCTCGCCCGGGCGGTCGTAGAGCACCACTTCGGCGCCCAGTGCGCGGGTCGCTTCCAGTTTCACTTGCGGCGCGTTGCGCGGCATCACGATCGTCGCCTCGATCCCCAGCCGGCGCGCGGCCCAGGCGACGCCTTGCGCATGATTGCCCGAGGACACCGCGACCACGCCGCGGGCTCTTTCGTCCTCGGTCAGGTTCGACAGGCGCCACCAGCCGCCACGGATCTTGAACGCGCCGATGGGCTGCAGGCTTTCCGCCTTCACATGGCAGCGCTCGCCGTCGATCTCGACCGGCAGGAGCGGTGTGGGAGCGAGGATGCGGCCGATCGAAGCGGCGGCGGCGAGGACCCCTTGGCGGGATGGCTGGCGGATTTCGTCTCGGATCATTGGCGCACCTAACGCATTTCGCTAGGGGGCG
>JBFOLW010000108.1:0-2531 GCA_040830305.1 Erythrobacter sp. | reverse complement strand
TGGCGATTTCGCCTTGGTCAAACGGGCCGACAGCGCGCGCGATGGCGAGATCGTGGTGGCGCTGGTCGACAATGAGGAAGCGACGCTAAAATATTTGCGCAAGGATGGCGGACGCGTCGTGCTCGACCCCGCCAATGGCGCCTACGAGCCGCAAGTCTACGAACCGCACCGCGTGAAGGTTCAGGGCAAGCTTGCAGGGCTGCTGCGCCGCTATCACTGATCGTGAGGCGCGTATTCCGGGTCGGTTACCGCTCGGTTGCGTGCCACCACCCATGGTCTCCTTGGTCCTGTGCCACCGTTTCGATGCGGAGGGTTCCAAGGTAGATCGCCGTACCGCCCTCGCGCTGGAGAAACCGCCGGTCGATCTTGAGCCAGCGCGGTTTGCAACTGCGCGGCAGGAAGCGGTCGGCGATCACGATATCGACATTCAGGCAGGCTGCCGCCAACGCCCGCTCGGCGACGAGGTCGCGGTTGCGTGCAACGAGGATCGACCAGACGCGCCCCTCGCGGGCAATTGCCAGCGTACAGAACTCGGCACTGCAGAGGCTGTTTTCCCATTGCGATAGCGGGATCGGCGCGAGGTCGGTGCCCGCCAATTCTAGCAGGTTGTCCTGCGCATAGCCGCCCGCGCTATCGCGCAGGACAAGCAAGCGCTCGTCTTGGTTCGCGACACCGATATCGCGCCCGTCACGGGTGACGAGGATATCGGGTACGGGTGCTGTAGCCATCAGGCCCGCGGAAAGCGCGACCGGCGCCAGCCCCCACAGCCGCGCCCTGCCCTGCCACAGCGCCAGCCATAGCGCTCCGGCGAGATAGAGCACCATGGCCCCCATCCCGATCCGTGGCGCGAGCTTCACCGACCCCGGCAGCTCGGAAAAGAAGTGTGCGATCGCGAGTAGCACGTCGAGCGAATGCCCCACCAGCCACCATGCCGGCGCCCCCGCGCCGACCGTGTCGAGCATCAGCGCCAGTGCCACCAATGGCATCGAGACGAAGGTCACCAACGGGATGGCAATCAGGTTTGCTGCCGCACCGTAGACACCGGCACGGTGGAATTGGAACAGCACGATCGGCATCAGCGCCAGTTCGATGACCAGCCCGGTCAGGAATAACACCGCCGCGCGACGTCCGACACGGCGCACCCAGCTCTCTTCACGCGGCGCGAGGAAGTCCCTGATCCGCTGGACATTGTGGAGCGAAACGATCGCAATCACCGCAGCGAAGCTCATCTGGAAGCTCGGCCCGACCAGCGATTCCGGCCAAAGCGCGAGCACGACACCGGCCGCGACCGCCACCATCCGCATCGACAAAGGCTCGCGCCCCATCGCCAGCGCGATCAGGACCAGCAGCGCGCCGATACAGCTTCTAACGGTCGGCACTTCAGCGCCGGTCAGCAAGGTGTATCCGATCCCGGCCAGGGCCGCCGCACCCGCCGCAACCAGCGGCAAGCGAACGCGCAAGGTGAGCCAGGGCCACAGCGCGAGCAGCTTGAGTGCGACGAGGTAGCTCGCGGCAATGATTGCACTCACATGCAACCCGCTGATCGAAAGCAGGTGGGTCAGACCCGCATCGCGCATCGCCTCCTCATCCGCTTCGGGGATGGCCCCGCGATCCCCGCTGGCCAGCGTCGCGGCAATGGCGCCCGCGGTACCATCGAGATTGGCGCGGACATGCGCCGATAGCCGCCGCTGGATCGATGCCAGCGTCAACTGCGATGGCGGCGGGGGCTCGACCAGTTCGACCTTGCCCACCACCGACCCGGTTGCCGAGAATCCCTCGAACCACGCCCGGCGCGCAAACTTGTCGGCTCCGGGCACGATTGGCGGCGACGGCGGCATCAAGCGCGCCGAGAGCCGCACGCGCGCGCCTTCGCGATAGGCAAGGCGATCCTGCTCGATCGGCAGATTGACCCGATAGGCGACCGCGCGCCCGCTCTCAGCATCGCGCGCGGCGAGAATGAGCCGCACGCGCCCTTCGGCCGGTTGCTCTTCGCGTTCGAGAATTCGTCCGTCGACCCGTTCGAACTTCGGGTAGGGGATGGGCTCTGCGCCGACCATCGCCGAACGCGCCCAGACCAGCGCAAGGCCGGCAGCTATCGCCAGCGCGACCGACAGCGATGCAGCCAGAATATGGCTGCGCCCCGCGTCACCGCGCCAGGTCACCAGCGCCAGCAGCGCAGCAGTCAGGGCGCCGCCGCACACCGCCAGCCATTGCCACGCCAGCCCGAGGTGGAACCACAGTCCGATTCCGGCTGCAAAGGCAACAACCAGCCAAGGTCCGCGATCGAATGCGGACGCCGCCAGAAATGCCTCTGGCCGCCGCGCGAAACTGGACAAGAGACCGCGCATGCGCCAAGGGCGCGGCACCACGTCGCGGGCCTCTTCGCCCGTCTCCCCCATCGGTATCGAAGGCGTCCCCCGTGTCGCCATGCAAGTGTTTGAAAGGAAGCGAGAGACAATGGCAAGCGATAGTGACAGCAAGACCCCACCGGTCGTCACCCGCTTTGCTCCCTCGCCGACCGGTTATCTCCA
>JBFOLW010000107.1:0-2173 GCA_040830305.1 Erythrobacter sp. | reverse complement strand
TCTTCCTCGCTCATCGGCTCGGCTTCGGCGCGAATGCGCCGTAGATCGTAAGTGTGGCCCTAGGGAAAGTCGGTGCCGACCTCGATCCAGTGCCAGCCTTCGGCGCGGATGGCTTCCGCGTCCTCGTTCAGCTTCTCGGCGACCATGGTCTCGAGCAGCGCCGCATCCTGAAGCCAGCCGCCATCGTCGGTCTGGAAGAGGTCGCGCAGCACCTCGCCGCCCGCTTCGACGTAGTTGTCGAGCCCGACGAACTGCGCCCGCCGGTCGGAGGCGCGCACGGCGCCTTCGGTCAGCATGCGACGGATTTCGTAGGGTTGCTTGTTGTAGTGCTGCTTGAGCGCCTCCCAGACCTGTTCCTGGCGTGCGTGGTCGGGATTGACCGTGAAGGCCATGAGCTGGTCGAGGGTCATCTCCTCTTCGGCATAGGCGTCGAGCAATGTCGCCGAGACGGCGGCCAGCTTGAGGCGCTGCTTCACGACGTTGACCGAGACAAAGAACGCCGCGGCGATCTCCTCTTCGGACTTGCCCTTCTCGCGCATCGCCTGGCAGGCGCGAAACTGGTCGAGCGGATGCAGCGGCGCCCGCTGGATGTTCTCGGCGAGGCTGTCCTCTTCGGCCAGACCGTCCGTGCGCACGATGCAGGGCACCGGCGCGGTCTTGTTCAGCCGACGCTGCTTCACGAGCATTTCAAGGGCGCGGTAGCGGCGGCCACCGGCCGGGATCTCGAACATGCCGGTTTCCGCGCCTTCATCGTCGAGCACCGGACGCACCGTGATCGACGACAGGAGCGTGCGCCGGGCGATATCCTCGGCCAATTCTTCGATCGAGACGCCGGCCTTGACCTTCCGGACGTTGGACTGGCTGAGCACCAGCTTGTTGAAGGGGATGTCGCGCGAGGCGCTGAGGGTGATCTTCTTAGGTCTAGTCATGGGATTTCTCCGCGACGGGCGGTCATGAGACTCTCTCTGACCTCCAGACCCGTCACGAAAACCACGGCCCACCTCTTCCTCTCCGGAAGCGATGGACCGTGGACGGCGGGTCGAGAAGAAGCGGTACGCCGGATCTAGGCGGCGGCCTCCAGCAGCTTCTTGGCGCGGGACTCCATGGTGAGGCGCGCATCCTGTTGCGGCTTGGACCGCGCGACCGCGGTGATGCCCTGAACGAAGTCGAACACGCTCTCGGGCGGGCGACCTTCTTCGGCAAGGACGGTCTCGACGATCTTGCCGGTCTCCGCCTTCGAGAAGCCGCGCTTGCGCAGGAAGTCGGTGCGGTCTTCATCGCTTCGCGCGACGATCCGTTCGCGTGCGGACCGAATGCCCTGGATGAAGGGCTGTGGCGAGGAATCGGCGAAGTTGGCCAGCGCCGGTGCAGCCTCGTGCGCGAAGCGGCTGGCGGCGTATTTGGAATGCCGGATCGAGATCTCCTGGAAGTCCTCCACGCCCCAGAGATTGCGGTTCTGGCAGACGGCGCGGAGATAGAAGCTCGCGATGCCGAGCGTTTTCGCACCGACCTCCGAGTTCCAGCAATAGAATCCCCGGAAGAACAGATCGGGCGAGCCGTCCGGCAGCGTCCCGGCCTCGATCGGGTTCCTGTCATCGACCAGGAAGAGGAAGACATCGCGGTCGGAGGCGTAGAGCGTCGTCGTGTCCTTGGTGACGTCGACCATGGGATTGTAGATGCCCGTCGACCAATCGAGCACGCCCGGCACCTTCCAGCGCGTATCGCCGACGCCGTCCCCCGCGATGCGCTGCACGGCGGAGACGAGCTCGTGGTCGTAGATGCGGCCATAATCCGGGCCGGTCACGGCGCGCAGCTCCGTTCGACCGTTCGCAACCTCCATCGTCTTCACCTGCTCGGCGCGGTGGTCGGTTAGGCCATATTGCAGGTTGATGCCGGCAAGAGGTGCCGGGAGCTGGCGCAAATAAGCCGCCGGCGCGCTGACCAGGCTCGCGAGCTGGCCGAAGCTCCAATGGGTGGGTGCGACCGGCCCCTCGGCGTCCGGCAGGACGAGGGCCAGCTTTTCCGGATCCTCGCGATGGGCTTCGACGCGGATCGCCGCGCTCTCGACCGTCCGCGTCCGGCTGCGGTCGGCGCGGCCCTTCACCGAGGCGTAGAGGTCCGAGAGGGAGAGATACTTCTCGTCGTCGGGCCGGGAAAACCATTCGGACGATAC
>JBFOLW010000106.1:0-3065 GCA_040830305.1 Erythrobacter sp. | reverse complement strand
TGTCGAAGGACCTCGTGGATCCCCGGGCAGGGGAAAAGGCGTATTCATGGCAAATGTTACTGTAATCGGCGCCCAGTGGGGCGATGAAGGCAAGGGCAAGATCGTCGACTGGCTCGCCAGCAGGGCGGATGCCGTCGTGCGTTTCCAGGGCGGGCACAATGCCGGCCACACGCTTGTCGTCGGCGACAAGACCTACAAGCTGTCGCTGCTGCCGAGCGGGATCGTCACCGGCACGCTGAGCATCGTCGGCAATGGCGTCGTGCTCGATCCCTGGCATCTCAAGGCCGAGGTCGAGAAGCTCGAGGGACAGGGCGTCGAGATCAATCCCGACAATTTCGCGATTGCCGACAATTGCCCGCTGATCCTGCCGATCCACCGCGATCTCGACGGCCTGCGCGAGACTGCCGCGGGTTCGGGCAAGATCGGGACCACCGGGCGCGGCATCGGCCCGGCTTACGAGGACAAGGTCGGTCGCCGCGCGATCCGCGTGTGCGATCTGGCGCATCTCGACCATCTCGAACCGCAGCTCGACCGCCTGTGCGCGCACCATGACGCCTTGCGCGCGGGCTTCGACCAGCCGCCGATCGATCGCGAGGAGCTGCTCGCCCAGCTGCGCGAGATCGCGCCCTTCGTGCTGCAGTTCGCACAGCCGGTGTGGAAGCGGCTGAAAAAGGTCCGCAAGGCGGGCGCCAGAATCCTGTTCGAGGGCGCGCAGGGCGTGCTGCTCGATATCGATCACGGCACCTATCCCTTCGTAACCAGCTCGAACACGGTCAGCGGCACCGCCGCGGCGGGCAGCGGGCTCGGTCCCAACAGCACCGGTTTCGTGCTCGGCATCGTCAAGGCCTACACCACCCGCGTCGGCAGCGGGCCGTTCCCGACCGAGCTCGAGGACGAGATCGGCAAGGGCCTGGGCGAGCGTGGCCATGAATTCGGCACAGTGACCGGCCGCCAGCGCCGCGTCGGCTGGTTCGATGCCGTGCTGGTGCGCCAGACCTGCGCGATCAGCGGCGTGACCGGTATCGCGCTGACCAAGATCGACGTGCTCGACGGGATGGACGAGGTGAAGATCTGCACCGGCTATCGTTTGCGTGGGCAGGTCTACGACTACTTCCCCAGCCATGCCGCCGACCAGGCCGCGGTCGAGCCGATCTATGAGACGATGGACGGCTGGAGCGAAAGCACTGCCGGCGCGCGCAGCTTTGCCGATCTGCCCGCCAACGCGGTGAAATACATCCAGCGGGTTCAGGAACTGATCGAGACCCCGGTGGCGCTGGTATCGACCAGCCCCGAGCGCGACGACACGATCCTGATGCGCGATCCGTTCATGGATTGATGAGGATTGCGCTGTATGGTCGCCGCCATCATGCGCAATCCCGCCTTTCTGTTAGCGATTGCTGTTGCTGGCGCGGCGCTGCCCGCACAGCCGGTCCATGCGCAGCAGGCGCGGGCGGGCGAGCGGGCGGACTTCGTCCTCGTCGACAAGTCGGACCGCAAGCTGTGGGTCTATCAAGGTGGGCGAGTGATCCGCTCCTACTCCGGCCTGCAGTATGGCGACCGGCCGGTCGGTCACAAACGCTTCCAGGGTGACGAACGGACGCCCGAGGGGCGCTATACGATCAGCTACGGCAACGAGCAGTCGAGCTTCTACCTCAGCCTTCATATCAACTACCCGAATGCGCAGGACCGGGCCTATGCGCGCGAGCGCGGCCGTTCGCCCGGCGGGCTGATCTTCATCCACGGCCAGCCCAACGGCCTGCCCTTCGAGGCGCGCGTGCCGGGCGACTGGACCGATGGCTGCATCGCGCTCTCGAATGCCGAGATCGCCGAGTTGTGGAGCCTCGTGCCCGACGGCACACCGATCGAGATCCGGCCCTAGCTGCGGTCTTCGGCCAGCATGGCGACCTGGACCTGGAGCCGCTTCAATTCGCGCAGCATGCTCAGCAGGTTCATCCGCGCATAGAACCATTCCTTGATGAAGCCCTGCATGGTCAGCAGGCCGAGCGTCACGATGCCCCACCAGACCGCCTCGTCGAACCCGGGGGCGGTGAAGAAGCGAAAACCGCAATAGACCACCGCTAGCCCGATCGGAATCGCGAAAACGAAGATCAGCTTGGCCCAGCCGCCCAATGGCCCGGCAAGCACGTCGCCCATCTGGCTGAACATCCCGCGGCCTTCGTCGAGGCTGGCGAGAAATGCCTTGTCGTCCGCGTCGAGCGCGCCGCGGATACGGTCGTCGATATCGCTCATGTGTCGTCTCCAATAAGGGCCGCCTTCAACTTGCGGCGAGCGTGGAAGAGGCGCGTCTTGGCGGTGCCCATGGGCACCGCCTGCACCTCGGCTATCTCGGCGAGGGTGAGTCCCTCGACGAAGAACAATTGCGCGGCCAGCCGCTGGTCCGGCGGCAGCGCGGCAAAGGCCTCGCGAATGGCGAGCGAGTCTTCGGCTGTCGCTGCGATAGCGGGCTCCGTCGTGATCTCGCCGCCATGCTTGCGGTCTATTTGGGCGCTCCGGATCCGGTCCGCGCAGCGCCGCCTCAATATGCCGAACGCCCAGGGCGCGAACCGGCTGGGATCGCGCAGCGAACCGATCCCGCGCAGGATCGACAGCCAGGCCTCCTGGACCGTGCCGATCGCGGCCTCCTCATCGCCCAGCAGCCGGCGCGCGGTACGCGCGAGGCGCGGTTGCCAGCGTGCGGCCAGCCTGTGTCCGGCGCGCCGGTCGCCCGCCTGGACCAGCGTGACGAGCAGTTCGTTGTAGAGCCGTTCAGCCGGCGGCGATTTGGCGTTCTGGCCCGTCATGGTTCGATAGTCGCAGAAGCGGGACGAATGGTTCAATCGCCTTTGCGATTTTTGCCCCAACCTTGACCTGGCCCCTTTTTGTTCTCATTGTGTTCTTGATCCGAGACGGGAGTGCGAGTCGATGCAGGCCAATTTCAATTACGAGCCGGTACGCGATGCGGCCGGTTGCCAGCTGTCGGTCACGGTGCTGGCCGATCGCGACCACATCCGCGCCGAGATGCGCGAGGACGCGCTGGCCGCCGGCTTCCGCCTGCTCGAATGCTG
>JBFOLW010000105.1:0-6911 GCA_040830305.1 Erythrobacter sp. | reverse complement strand
GGCTGACGTTTCGGCATTGGCCTACCTTTAGGCGACCTCTCCCGCTTGGCAAGGCCGTTGCGTTTGTAACTTTATCGTCCCGACTCATTCGTAAGCCGGCTCGTCCCACCAGGGGTAGAAATCGGGCATGTTCCCGCTGACCGTGTCGGGATAGGCAGGCGACCTTTTCTCGAGGAAGCTTGCGATCCCTTCCCTCGCGTCGGCACTGCGGCTGAGACGATAGATTGCGCGGCTGTCGATCCGGTGCGCGTCCATCGGATGACCTCCTGCTCCCAGTCGCCAGAGCATCGCGCGGGTCATGGCCACCGATACCGCCGAGGTGTTCTCCGCAATCTCGCGCGCGATGCTCTCTGCCGTAGCCAGCAGTTCGGCTTGCGGATGGACCGAGCGCACGAGCCCACGATCGAGCGCTTCGCTTGCGTCGAAGATACGACCGGTCATGCACCATTCCAGCGCGGTCTGCATTCCGACGAGGCGCGGAAGGAACCAGCTGGAGGCGGCTTCAGGCGTAATTCCGCGGCGCGCGAACACGAAACCGAAACGGGCATTCTCGCTGGCAAGGCGGATATCGAACGGAAGCTGCATCGTAGCACCCACCCCGACTGCCACACCGTTGCACGCGCCGATCAGCGGCTTCTTCGAATTGAACAGGCGCAGCGTCAGCCGCCCGCCGCCGTCACGCACGCGCTCGTCTGACAGGTCTTCGACGGCAGTCGGGTCGGAAAACACCTGCCCTCCGCCTTCGGGAGTAAGGTCCGCACCGGCGCAGAATGCCCGGTCGCCATGTCCCGTGACGATGACCGCACGTACGCTGTCGTCGGCGTCGGTAAGGTCGATCGCCGAAATGAGCTCGTCCATCATTACCCGGGTGAAGGCATTCATCTTCTCTGGGCGATGCAGTGTGATCGTGGCGATACGATCGGCAACGTCGAGCTTGATCTGGGTAAATTGCGCCATGCGGGGTCCTCTCTCCTACCAGGCGAAGACCTGCGCGAGGGAAGCGCTCCATGCAAGTAACAATCAGGTGAGCGCCAGATGCCCGGGGCCGTGCGCCAGCTCACCGCCCAGATATCCCTGCCACAGCAATGCCGCAGCGATTACCGCAAGCAACATTCGGAGAACGGTCCGCGACCCCGCTCGTCTAGCGGCCGCTGCCGCCCATATCGAGCAGAGCGCCACCCCGCATCCCAGCCAGCGGTGCCAGTGCATTGCTGAATCGCCGCCGAACCACAGACCGGTATGTATCCAGCCGAACACCGCGGCAAATGCCGCCCCGATCGCGCCTGCGACGACCATGACGTCGACCGCCGCACGCAGTCTTTCGGAGGGGCGCACGATCGCAATCGCCTCGACCATCGCCGCAACCAGCAGGAGGGCGATCGGAAAGTGGACCGTGAACGGGTGGAGATTTTCGAGCAGCGTCCACACCGTGGGGTCCGCGGCTGCGCCACCGACCTGCGGCAGAGCGCCGGTTTCCGGAGTTGCCGCGGCCAGTTCGAGCGGTGCGGCTGCCGCGTCGGCGCCGTCGGCGTGCGCTACGGCGGCCGATCCATGCTTTTCCTTGCCATGCCCCGATGCGGGGGCCGCAGCGAAGCCGCACAGCAGTGATGTGCCGAGAAGGCCGGGAAGGCGCGTCATCGACCCGCTTTTTCGAACAGGTCGACCAGTTCCTCGAACTTCCGGCGCTGATCCTCGGCATCGCCGCTCGCGATCGCCTCGGCCACGCAGCAAGCCGCATGATCCTTGAGAATCTGGCTTTCGACCCGCGCGAGCGCCGATTTGATCGCCTGCATCTGCGTCAGGATATCGATGCAATAGCGATCGTCCTCGATCATCTGGGCCACGCCGCGCACCTGACCCGCTACCCGCTTCAGTCGATTGAGCTTTGCAGCTTTCCCGTCCGCCATTTCACGCTTTCCTTTGAAATACCCCCAAGGGGTATATATAGGGCCCGCCCAGACAGCAACACAAACCCACGGACATGTCGTTCATGCTGGATCGTCGCCGCTTCATCACCAGTACCGCGGGCCTCGCCGCAGCGACAAGCTTGCCGATGCCCCTATGGGCGAAGGGCGGCACACTTACCCACGCGCAAAACGGTTTCGGCGAGCTGTCGGGACAAGACATCCGACTGACCATCGACAACCATCATTTCACCACCGGCGCGCGCGGCGGGCATGCTGTCGCGGTCAACGGCACGGTACCGGGCCCGCTGATCCGGCTGCGCGAAGGCCAGGACGTGCGCCTGCACGTGACCAACAATCTCGCAGAGGACAGCTCGATCCACTGGCACGGCCTGCTGGTCCCGTTCCAGTTCGACGGCGTCCCGGGCGTCAGCTTTCCCGGGATCAGGCCTGGCGAGACTTTCATCTACGAATTTCCGATCCGGCAGGCGGGCACCTATTGGTGGCATTCGCATTCGGGGCTGCAGGAGCAGGCCGGACACTATGGCCCGATCATCATCGAGAGCGCCGAACCCGATCCGCGTTACGACCGTGATTATGTCGTGCTGCTGAGCGAGTTCACGCCGCTCCACCCGCATGACATCATGCGCAAGCTCAAGGTCGGCGAGCACTACTTCAACCGCCAGATGCAGACAGCGACCGAAGGCGGGATGTCCGGGGAAATGCGCCGGACATGGGGCAGGATGCGGATGAATCCGCGCGACATATCCGACGTGACCGGGGCGACCTACACCTTCCTGATCAACGGGCACGGGCCGGCCGACAATCTCCAGCTGGAATTCCAGCCCGGCGAGCGGGTGCGCCTGCGGGTCATCAACGGAAGCGCAATGACCTTCTTCAACGTCCGCATTCCCGGTGTCCCGATGACGCTTATCCAAGCCGACGGGATGGATGTTGCCGAGGTAGAAGTCGACGAGTTCCAGATCGGCGTCGCCGAGACATACGACGTCATCGTTGCGCCGCCTGCGGGCAGCCATGCGATCGTGGCGGAAGCGATGGACCGCAGCGGCATGAGCGTCGCCAGCCTGACCAGCCACGCAGGCCATATCGCGACGCCTCCGTCCTTGCGCGAACCGGTTACGCTCTCGATGACCGACATGGGGATGATGGATCACGCAGCCATGGGCCACGACATGGGCGACATGGATATGGACCACTCGATGCGCGACACTTCCTTACTGCCCGCCGACGTGAAGGTCGGCCCGGGCCTCGACATGGTCGCGCCAAGCCCATCCGACCGGATGGATTTCCCCGGCCTCGGGCTCGACAAGGTGTCCCACCGCGTCCTGCGCTACACCGACCTCAAGGCAAAGCGGATGAACCCGCATCGCACGGTCGACCGCGAGCTGGAAATCCATCTCACCGGCAACATGGAACGCTATATGTGGGGTTTCGACGGCAAGAAATTCGCTGCCGTCACCGACGATCCGATCCGCTTCGGATATGACGAACGCGTGCGGGTGAAGCTGGTCAACCAGACCATGATGGCGCACCCGATCCACCTGCACGGGCATTTCTTCGAGCTGGTCAACGGCGCCGATCACATGCACCAGCCGCTCAAGCATACGCTGGTAGTCCAGCCCGGCGGGACGGCGACATTCGACTTGACCGCCAACGAGCCGGGCGACTGGGCCTTCCACTGCCACCTGCTCTATCACATGCATGCGGGCATGATGCAGGTGGTCACCGTGCGGCCCTTCCCCGAGGAGGGAGAGGCTTGATGCGCGCCCTCTTGCTTGCCGGCGCGGCGTTCATCGCCGCTCCACTGAGCGCCCAGGACCATTCCGCCCATGGCGCCGAGGAAGCCCCGCAGGAGATGGACCACTGCGCCATGAGCCACCTCCCCCCCGAGGACTGCCCGACAAACAACGACAAGACCGAGGACCACTCCGGCCACGATGAAATGCGCCATTCCGCGCACGAGGCCGAAAAGCCCGAGGAAATGGACCATTGCGCGATGGGCCACCTGCCTCCGGAGAAATGCCCGCCGAAGGTGGAAGGCGTGGCGCTAGAAGCGGCGGATCACTCTGCAGTGGACCATTCTGCCCACGGCGCGGGCGACGAGAGGTCAGCGCCCGGTGCGGCGCCCGAAGCGGCGCTACCGCTCCGCGCGCTCGAAGGGCCCCGCCATGCCGCCGATGCCATTTGGGGCGAAGACGCGATGGCGCCAGCGAGGCGCCAGCTCGCCGAAGAAAACGGCGGCATGCGGACAGGGATGCTGCTGATCGAGCGGCTCGAGGCGCGCGTCGGTGCCGAGAGCCATAGCGAAGACGGTTATCTTTGGGACACGCAGGCCTGGTATGGCGGTGACCTGAACCGGCTGGTGATCAAGAGCGAGGGTGAAGGCGAGTTCGGCGGATCAGTTGAAGATGCCGAATTGCAGGCGCTTTACAGCCGGGCGATCAGCCCCTTCTTCGACCTGCAGGCCGGGGTTCGACTGGATGTGGAGCCCGAAACGCGGGGCCACGCAGTCATCGGCGTGCAGGGTCTCGCGCCCTACATGTTTCATGTCGATGGTGCGCTGTTCCTGTCCGACCGCGGCGATCTCACCGCGCGGATCGAGGGCGAATACGACCAGAAGATCACGCAAAGCCTGATACTGCAGCCGCGGATCGAGCTGGAAATGTCGGCGCAGGACATTCCCGAGCGCGCAATCGGGGCCGGCATCACCAAGATCGAACCCGGGCTGCGCCTCCGCTATGAAATCGTGCCCGAATTCGCGCCCTACTTCGGTGTGGAGTATGAAGCCAAGCTGGGCGAGACGGCCGACATAGCAAAGGCCGCCGGGAAGAATCCCGACGGCCTCAAGGTTCTTTTCGGCCTGAGGGCCTGGTTCTGACCGCTTAGCGGGGAGCCATGCGGATGGCGCCGTCGAGACGGACGTCCTCACCGTTGAAATAGCCGCACTCGATCATGGTCAGGGCGAGCTTGGCGTATTCCTCAGGATTGCCGAGGCGCTTGGGGAACGGGACCAAGGCGGCCAACGCTTCCTTTGCGTGGCGATGTCGAGCTTGATCTGCGTGCAGGACATATGTCGAGGCTCTCTCCTGTCAGTCCCACACATGGACTGCAGGTTACACGGTCCACCCAAGGAAAAGTTTGGGAGGGGCCGGACCTGGCCCGGTCGAGAGCGCTGCCAATGGTCGGCAAGGCCCTGCATTCCGGTATACGTGCGGCGCATGTTTGCAGAAGGAAACTCGCGTCTCTTTGCCAGTGCCCGCGCGGCATTAGAGCCCGAGCCAGTAGAACTCGAATCTCTCGACCCCCGAGGCAAAATCAGGCTGCCTTGCGCGGTACTCCTGCGAGGCCTGGACCTCGGCGAAGCCGTCCAGCGAATCCCATTCGACGAAGGTGATCTGACCCGGCGCCCGGGGCGAGCCTGCATTCGTTTCGTAGGCCGGGTCATGGAACTTGGCGATGAAACGTCCACCCGCACGCTCGACAGCAGTCTCGATACCCTCCAGATACCGCGAGTAGTGCTCGCCGTTTTCCTTGTCGAGCCAGGCGACGACCACCGTGTAGTGCTTGTCCGGATCGAACCGCAGCATGAGATCGCTTTCCATCTCGACGGTATAGATCTTGAGCTCTTCCCAGCCGTCCGGGCGCCGATCGCGATAGGCGGGCCACTCGGGATGCGCCTCGAACCGCGCAAAGGAGGCTGAATCGGGCCACGAGAAGAACTGGAAGGCGCCCGGATCGTAATCGCTGACGACTTTCTGCTGCACGCTGAGACCACCGAGCCGCTGGAACCCAAGCGCCTCCGCCTGGGGGAGGACGAAATCGTAATACTCCTGGCGCGCGCCCCTCCCGCCGACACGCGATTGCGGAGCGATGATCTGCAGGACCTCTCCTTCGTCGAGGGTGAAGGAAATCGCCCCGGCTTCCGCCGTTGCAGCGGATTCCTGCGCGTGTGACGGCACGGCAGCCGACATGGAGCAAAGCGATATGGTGGCAATGAAGAGTGGGCAAAGAATTGTGCGAGACAAGTTTGGCACGGCGAGTTCCCTGGGTCTGTTGAAACGCTTTCGCACCATTAGACCAATTTCGAAGCAGCAATCGGCTAGACTTTGGCCGATCCCGGTGCAAAATCGTTCCAATGAAGGATTGGGACGACTATCGCATCATCCTGGCCGTCGCTCGCGCCGGTTCGCTGCGCCAAGCGGCAGGATTGCTCGGCCTCACGCACACGACCGTGGCTCGGCGACTGGCCACCCTGCAGGACACGCGCGGCATGCTGTTCGACCGGACCCCATCCGGCTACGTACCGACCGACCTCGGACAAACCCTCGTCGAAACCGCCGAGCGGATGGAGCAGCTCGACCTGTCGAACGCGCGGGCTTTGAAAGCGCGCGGCGAAGCGGTTGCCGGACCATTGACCGTCTCGCTCCCGGAACCAATCGCACAGTATCTTCTGCTCGATGCCTTCGTGGCCTTTACCGAGCGCTATCCAGAGGTCGATCTCAGGGTCGAAACCTCTGCGCGCTTCGTCAACCTCGACCGTTCGGAGGCCGACGTGGTCCTGCGCGGTGTAAGAGAGCCGCCCGAACACCTCGTAGGAAGGCGCCTTTTTGCCGCTGGCCTCACCTATTACGCCAACCGCGAATATCTGGAGCGGACCCCACGCGATGAACTACGCTGGATTGCGCCGGTGGATGACGGGGTGTGGCCGGGTTGGCGCGAACAGTCGCCCTATCCCGATGCACCGGTCGCCTTGCGTATCGACGACATCACGGCCCGTCACCGCGCTCTTGTGGCCGGTCTGGGGCTAGGACGTGGAGCCTGTTTCATGGCCGATCCCGAACCAGGCCTCGTACGCCTGAGCGACAGGGCCCCGGTTCCACAGCAGGACCTGTGGATCCTGACGCATCCCGATCTTCGTGGCACGCCGCGGGTGCGCGCATTCATGGCTTTTCTGGCAGATGCACTGATCGCCAAGCGCGATCTGGT
>JBFOLW010000104.1:0-9349 GCA_040830305.1 Erythrobacter sp. | reverse complement strand
GATGGCGTTCGAATTGAGGCTCTCGGTAATCAGGGCAACGCGGCGTGAGAAGTCGTTGTCGACATCCTCGCTCGCACGCTCGCGAGCAAGCGCGATGCGGTTCTCGAGGTTGCCGGTCAGCTCGTTGACCTTGGCCAGCTGGTCGCGCAGCTGGCGCATCACTTCGCGTCCGGCCTCGGCCGAACGTTCGGTGGCAAGGTCGAGCGAGGTGATTGCTTCCTTCGTATGTTCACGCAGCGCCCGGTCGATCGCCTCGGCGCTCTGTTCCCCGACCTTCTCGGCAATGCCCGCGATACGTTCGGCTTGCTCGGTCTCGATTGCGGCAAGCGCTTCGCGCGCGCTGGTTTCCAGCGCTGTAATGGCGTCGCGCAGTTCACCCTGCGTTCGCTCGGACACGGCGGCGCTCTCATCGCCGAGGGCGGCCACGCTGGCGCGGAGGCGTTCGATGCCATCGACCTGCGCGCCGGCCGTCTCGCCGAAGGTCGCCTGAAAATCGTCGACGCTGGCCATTGCTTCGCGGCTTCGGATCTCAGCCGATTCCATGCTTGCGGTCAGCGTCTCGCCAGCCGTCCGGGCCTGGTCGAGCAGGCTCTTCACTTCCTCGGCACGTTGCTCGATCTCGGCAAGTCGCGCCTCGCTGGCTTCCATAGCCTCGGGCAATTCGTCGCGGCTGTGCTTCGCGCTCGCCTGGATAAGCTCGAGCAGGCGCACGCTCGCATCTGTGAGCGCTGAGACTGCTGCATCGGTACCCTCGAGCGCGTCGCGGCTTTCGGCCAGCTTTTCGTTCAGCGCCGCGATCCCTTGCGAAAGTTCCTCGCGCGCGGTTCTTCCCTGCGCGCTGATAGTGTCGAACGTCGCTCCGAGCGCCGCGACACGTTCGCCCAGTTCCTCGCCTTCCGCCACCATCAGCGAAAGCTGTTCGGCCTGGGCTGCACGCCGCTCGGCGATCGCTTCATCGAGCGCCGCCAGCCTCTCTTCCATGCCGGCCTGCGCCGATTCCTCCGCCTGCGAAAGTTCGGTCTGCCGACGCTGGGTCTCTTCGGCGAAGAGGCGATTGCGCTCGGCCAGCCGTGCGTCGATCGTCTCGGCTTCGGTGGAGAGGTCCTTCAGCTTGGCATTCGCCGCAGCGAGCGCAGCATCGTCGATACGGGTAATCTCGGCGACCGCCTCGCGCAGCCGGTCCTTCATCGAGTCGATCTGGCTTGACCATGCGGTCAGTGCATGTGCCTCGCCCTCGCGAATTTCGTTGGCAGCCTCGGCAGACTCGGTGCGGATTGCGGCAAGGGATTCGCGCAGGCTCGCCACGGCGGCCTCGCGCTCGGCGGCGGCCCTGGCTTCGGTCTCTTCCAGCTCGCTGCGCAACTTTTCGAACCGGTTGCGGATCGATGCGAGCGCCTCGACTTCGCGGCTGTCGAGATCGCCGCGGAACGCTTCGCTGCTCTGGCGCAGTTCGGCAAAGCGCTGTTCGGTGATTGTGCCGAGCTGATCGGCCTGCTCGGAAAATGCATCGAGTGCAGCATCGACACGTTTGCGCAGCGATGCGACCTGTCGTTCGCTTGCCGCACCGAATTCGTTCAGGCGTTCGAACCCTTGGATCAGGTCGTCGAGCTGGCGTTGCGCTTCGCGGCCAGCTCCGCCGATCTGGTTCGAGACATCCTTTGAGGAATTGGCGATTACCGGTAGGTTGTCGCGCAACTTCTCCATGTTTTCCAGAGCAGTAACGCTGACACGTGCGATCGATTCGACCTGTTCGCCATTCTCGCCAACGAGTGCCTGCAGGCGATCGGCATGCTCGGACAACCGCTCGGTCGCCGTCCGGCCTAGGTAATCGAGGTCCTTGGTCTGCGCGGTGAGGAACTCGCGCGCCAGGCTCAATTCGCGATTGACGATCGCGAGCCGCGCTTCGAGTTCAGCCGATTGCGCTGACAAGGATTGGGCCACCTTGGAGAACCGTGTTGCCTCGCGCGTGGAGTTCCGCATCGCGAGCAGCCAGAAGCCGACCACGAGCAATACCGGAACAGACCATTGGGTGATCAGGCCGATCCATTCGGGCGGGGTCGGGCGGGCGAGTATATCGGACTGGTGTGCCCAGCCGAAGAAGCCTGTCCAGCCAAGGATAGCAAGGATCGCCAGCGCCGGCACGACCCAGCCGAAGCTGCGCTGCGGTTCGAGCGGTTCGTCCCAATCTTCCTCAAACGCCTCTTCATGCTCTGGCGAGGTGTCTTCCACAACCACCTCGGAAACAGACGTTTCCGGAGCAGTCTCTTCGGTCGCCGGATCGACGGCCTGGATCAGCGGGCGCTTTCTCATGGGATCGAAATCTATCACCAAAGGGATTGCGCTTAAACCACAATTAACCGTTTTGGTGGCACCCTGTGGCGATGGCGTATCACTCCTCAGGATTCGATGCCGCGCTGGCGATCGCGGCGGGCGATGATCCATCGCTCAAGCTCGAACTGCGGGCAGCGTTCATCCACAGCGTTTCGCGCCAGTTGGACCTTTTGCACCGCGCCCGCTGCGATGGGAACTGGGAGGTCGCAGCCAGCAGGCTGCACGCGATCGCGGCCAGTTTCCATGCGCCGGAGCTGATGGTTCTGGCCGAAGAGGCGCGCGCCTCGGCACCCGGCGAGCCGACGGTCCTGCAACGTATCGGCGAAGTCGTCGACGGCCTGACCTGAGGGTAAGCTTCGCTCGCGACTTGGCGGGTGGCCCCTGACGGCTCTAAAAGCCGGGTTCGTCCAACCCCCGCAACCGGAGTGAAGCGTGCGCGTCGCCCTGCTGTCCGTGCTCGATAGCCAAGCCGAACCGCGCAGAGTGCCGGCGCCCTTCCGTTTGCTCGCGGGGGCGCGCCTCGTCGAACGCCAGCTCGATATCGCGCTCGCTGCAGGTTGCGAGACGATCGCGTGTCTCGCCAATACGGTCGGGCGCGAGGTTATCGACCTGCAGCACCGCGCCGAGGCCGCAGGCGCGCGGTTTATCGCCCTTCGGGAGCCGCGCAAGCTCTCGGGCATGGTCTCGGCGCAGGACGAGCTGCTGGTGCTATCGTCGGGAGTATTGCCCGAGGAGGACGCGATCCTGCGCCATCTGGCCAAGCCCGGAGTGCTCGTCTTCCCAGAAGATCCGGCGGTCGAGCGCGGCTATGAGCGGATCGATGCCCATTTCGCCTGGGCGGGAGCCTTGCTCGTCCGCGGGAATGCGGTCGAACAATTGGCCCAGCTGCCTGCCGACGTCGATACGCCCTCCGCGCTCCTGCGTATCGCGCTCCAGTCTGGCGTGCGCACGCACCCGTTGGAAACGCGCCTGCTCGAGGAACACATCTGGTTGCGCGATCCGACCGCCGGGGAACTTGCCGAGCGCGAGCGAAGCTGGGTTTCAGGCCATGCCGACGTGGCCCCCTTTACCGCCCCCGGCCTCGCGATTGCCGAGCGCATGGGCGCGCGCCTTGCGCAGGACACTCTGGGTGGCAAGCTGCCCCGCTTCCTTGCTCTGGGATCGGCGGCATCGGGCCTCATCGCGCTGTCGCTCGGGCTGACAGGGTGGATACTGCCGGGATTCGGTATGGCTGCATTGGCGGTGCTGCTGTTCGCGATGGAAGAAGTTGTCCGGCGGGTATCGAACGCGGGCCAGGTGCGCCCGAGCGTGCCTGCGCTGGTCCAGGCGCTCACGATCCTGATCGATCCGTTGCTCGTCGTGCTAATCGCCCTTGCTTCGCCCGAAGACACCTATTGGCTCAGGCTGTTCGTGCCGGCGGTATTGTTCGGCCTGTTGCACCTCGGAGAACGACTGAGCGCTGCGAAATGGCGCAAGAGCTATGCCGACCGGGTGATGCTGACCCTGCTGCTGGTGCCCGCGGTCTTGTTCGGAGTCGCACAGCCGGTGGTGGCGGTCCTCTCGCTCGCCGTCCTGGTGACACTTTTCCTTACGTCCGATCCCAAGGACTAACGCCCGCTTAACCATGTCGATGCTACGCCCGAGCCATGCCGATGCCTGATGCTGCATCCCCCGAGGTCGCTGCCGACCGCGAGCCCCTGCGCGATATGCTCGCACGCGGGAACGAGACGCTGTCGCGCATCGGCCCGATCCTGTCGCATCTCCTGGCCACTCCGGACCACTCGCTGTTCAGCGACGAGATCGTCGCACGTATCCGCGGCATGTGTCACAATCTCGCCTGGCAGGTCCTGCGCGCGCAGGCCGAGGCTGCGGGGCAGGCGAGCCGGGAGGCGTTTGCCGATCGCCATGGCGAGGCGCTCACCGAGCATTTCTTCGGCAATCCTGCCTTGCTGGCACACTGTCATGCGCTCGCCCTGGAATGGCAACTCACCGAAAAGCTCGAGACCCAGTTTGGCATCGACCCGGTGCTGTCCCCGCTCGTACAGGAACTCATCGCGGCGGACGACAGCGGGCTGGCAAGCGCCGCTATGGCCTCGCTCACCGCGCAGGCCCGTTTTGCGCAGACCCAGCGCCGGATGGAACTGCCGCTGTCCGAATTGCCCGGCGACCTGTTTCATGACCTGCTGATGGCGTGGCGCGAGTTCAGCGGACAATTGCGATCCGACGCCATGATCCGCGCGGAGGCCAAGCTGCGCAATGGCTATGACGAAGGCGCCGGACGGATTGCCCTGCTAGCGAGGGTCGTGACCGGGATGGGGAACACCGCCCTGCGCGCACTCGATATCGATCAGGCGGGCACCGCCCTGTTCCTTTCGGCGTTGGCCGCACGATCGCACCAGTCGCGGGTTGCGGCGGTACTGTCGACCCACCACCAGCAGGCTGCCCGGTTGGCGCTGGGCCTGCGCGGAGCGGGCCTCGACAGCGCCGATGTCGATCGGCAGGTGCTCCGGCTCAATCCGCAGGTCGTCCCTCCGCGTGAAATCGCCGGTATGGCCGATGAGGAGGCACGTCGCCTACTCACCGAATTCACATCTTCGGGGGTAAGCTGACCATGGCGACGGTGGGTAGCCGATATATTGCACATGCCCGCGCTAGCGCGGACGGCACGCTGATCGAGGCCGACGAGTTGTTGGCGAGCCTTCAGCGGGCGTGCGGGGGCGCGATCGGGTCTCGTCTCGCAATTCCCGAGCTTCTGGCCCTTGTGGAGAAGGCGCAGGAGTTCGGCCTTCGGCTCGCCCGTCAGTTCGAGGCGATCGACGGCGAGAACCGGATCACTGCTTGGGTGGAGATCGCCCCGATCACCGATGCCGAGGGCAATGTGGACGGATGTGCGATCGACGTCGTCAGCTGGCACAGCGAGCCGATGCCGCCCGAGAACGACATCGAGGCGATGCGCCGCCGTGTCGAAATCAATCGTCATCTGGCCGATTGCACCGTGCGCCTCGACTCGAGCCAGCGCCTGCTGTCGGTCGACACCGAAGCCGCGGACCTTGCCGAGTTTACCGACAAGGCGCTCGCCAGTGTCGGCAAGCCCTGGACCGACCTTGTGCACCTGCCGGGCAATTCGCATCAGCAACCCTTGCACTGGCGTTTGCTTGACGGCGCACAATGCGAGATTGACGGCTCGGCACGAAACTGGACCGCGCATCTCGAACCGCTCGGCCAGCAACAGCCCGGCAGTGCGGGCTTCGTGCTCTACCTGACCGCCAACCGGCCCCTGGCGGACCGGAGCGAAGATGCCGACGGAGGAAAGGGTGAGGGGCCGTCCTTCGGCCGCGTTCTCACACCGGTGCTGCGGCAGCCGATCAATCGCATTATCGCCAATGCCGAGACGATCCGGACCAAGCTCGCCGGACCGCTCGCCGACGAATACAGCTCCTATGCATCGGATATTGCGACCGCCGCACAGCACTTGCTTGCGCTGATCGACGACCTGTCCGATCTCGAGGTCGTCGAGTCCGACGATTTTGCTACCGCACCCGACCGGATCGAACTGGCGGACGTCGCGCGCCGGGCGTGCGGCATCTTGGGCGTCCGTGCGCGCGAGAAAGGCATCACGCTCGTCGCTCCGCCGGAGGGCGAAAGCCAGTTGGCCATCGCCGAGTTTCGCAGGGTCTTGCAGATCCTCCTCAACCTTGTCGGCAATGCGATCCGCTATTCGCCCGACGACAGCCAGGTGTGGATCAGGCTCGACCGGATCGGCAATCGCGCGCTGCTGACCGTGGCCGATCAGGGGCACGGTCTCGAAAAGGAACAGCAGGACCGCGTGTTCGAGAAATTCGAGCGGCTCGGGCGGAGCGGCGATGGCGGCTCGGGCCTCGGCCTCTACATCTCGCGCCGGATCGCGCGGGCGATGGATGGCGATCTGACGGTGGAAAGCGCACCGGGGCAGGGTGCGCGGTTTACGCTGTCGGTCCCGGCAGCAGATGATATGCGCGAGAAACCGCGCTAGTCAGCCGCGCCGCGATCCGGTGCGGAACAGGAACAATCCGATCAGGAAAGCGATAGCGCCGTAAAGCGCCCTTTCGCGCCTGCCGAGGATCAGGCTTTCGGCGGGCCACATCACGAGGCCCAGTCCCTGCAGCGTCCACAGGCCTCCGGAGAGCATCAGCGCCGCTCCGAAGGCCATGAGGACGAAACCCATGTCAGCGCTGGCCGATGGCCACGTAGTCGCGCTCGGTCGGGCCGGTGTAGAGCTGGCGCGGACGGCCGATCACCTGGGCGGGATCCGAGATCATCTCGTTCCACTGCGCCACCCAGCCGACGGTGCGGGCGAGGGCGAAGAGCGCGGTGAACATGGTGGTCGGGAAGCCGATCGCGTTGAGGATGATGCCCGAATAGAAATCGACGTTCGGGAAAAGCTTCTTTTCCTTGAAGTAATCGTCGTTGAGAGCGAGCTCTTCGAGCTTCAGCGCGGTTTCGAATACCGGGTCGTTGACGTTGAGCGCCTCGAACACCTCGCGCAGCGTCTGCTGCATCACCGTCGCACGCGGATCGTAGTTTTTGTAGACGCGGTGGCCGAAGCCCATCAGGCGGAACGGGTCGTTCTTGTCCTTCGCACGCTCGATGTAATGCGGAATGCGATCGGGCGAGCCGATCTCCTGCAGCATGTTGAGCGCGGCCTCGTTGGCTCCGCCATGCGCGGGGCCCCACAGGCAGGCGATGCCGGCAGCGATACAGGCGAACGGGTTCGCGCCCGACGAACCGGCAAGGCGCACGGTCGAGGTCGAGGCGTTCTGCTCGTGGTCGGCATGGAGGATGAAGATCCGGTCCATCGCACGCTCGATCGCCGGGTGCACTTCGTACTCTTCAGCGGGAACGCCGAAGGTCATGCGCAGGAAGTTGCCGGTGTAGCTCAGATCGTTCTTCGGCTGCATGAAGGGCTGGCCGACCGAATACTTGTACGCCATCGCCGCAATGGTCGGCATCTTGGCGATCAGGCGGTGGCTGGCGATCTTGCGCTGTTCGGGATCGGAAATGTCGGTGCTGTCGTGATAGAATGCCGACAGCGCGCCGACCACGCCGCACATAATAGCCATCGGGTGCGCATCGCGGCGGAAACCCTGATAGAACTGGCGCAGCTGGTCATGCACCATGGTGTGGCGCGTGATGGTGTAGTCAAAGTCGTCGAGTTCCTGCTGGCTCGGCAGTTCACCGTTGAGCAGCAGGTAGGCGACTTCCATGAAGCTCGACTTCTCGGCCAGCTGGCCGATCGGATAGCCGCGGTGCAGCAGAACGCCTGCTTCGCCGTCGATGTAGGTCAGCGCGCTTTCGCAGCTCGCGGTCGACTTGTAGCCGGGATCGTAGGTGAACTTGCCGGTCGCGCCGTACAGCTTGCGGATATCGACCACATCGGGTCCGACGCTGCCTTCCAGAACGGGAAATTCCTGGGTCTTGTCGCCCAGATCGAGAGTTGCCTGCTTGTCGGCCACGCGTTTCTCCTACTTAATCTTCTTCGGTGCCTGCGGGCGAGGCCTGCGCGTCGATACGCAGGAGCGACTCTTCCTTGCCCAACAGGACCAGCACATCGAAAATGCCGGGCGACGTGGTCGTGCCCGTCAATGCCGCGCGCATCGGTTGCGCGAGCTTGCCGAGACCCAGCTCGAGTTGCTCGGCATACGATTTCGTAGTGGCTTCCAGCGCCTCGATTGTCCAGTCATTTTGCACGTGCAGCATTCGGGACAATCCGGCGAGCCGCGCGCGCCCTTCGTCGTCGAGCAGTCCGGCGGCTTTCTCGGTCATCTCAAGCGGGCGTTTGGCGAAGAGAAACGCTGCCCCGTCAGCAAGTTCGTTGACCGACTTCGCACGGGTTTTCAACACCGGCATGGCTTGGGTGAGCAGCGCGACATCCGCTTCGCGGCCGATCCGGTGGGCGACGATTTCGGCCAGCCGGGCGTCGTCCGCCTCGCGGATGTAATGCCCGTTGAGGTTCTGCAGCTTCTTGCTGTCGAAACGCGAGGGCCCCTTGCCGACGCCGTCGAGGTCGAACAGCTCAATTGCTTCCTGCTTGGTGATTTCCTCGCGGTCGCCATGCCCCCAGCCAAGCCGGAGCAGGTAGTTGAACAGCGCCTCGGGGAGGATCCCTTCCTCGTCGCGATAGGCCTCGACGCCGACGGCACCGTGGCGCTTGGACATCTTGGCGCCGTCCGGACCGTGAATCAGCGGCACATGCGCATAGACAGGGTCGGGCCAGCCGCCCTCGATCGCATCCATCGCGCGGATGATCGGAAGCTGGCGGAAGGCGTTGTTCAGGTGGTCGTCGCCGCGGATGATATGGGTCACGCCCATGTCGTGATCGTCGACGACCACGGCGAGCATATAGGTCGGCGTGCCATCGGCGCGCAGCAGGATGTAATCGTCGATCTCGGCATTCTTGACCGTGACCGAACCCTGGACGGCATCGCTGATGGTGGTTTCGCCCTCGGTGGGCACTTTCAGCCGGATCACGAAGGGAGCGCCCTCGGTGGCCTCGCTCGCGTCGCGGTCGCGCCAACGACGGTCGTAGCGCATCGGCTGCTTGCTCGCGCGCTGCTGGGCGCGCATGTCTTCGAGCTCTTCCTGAGTGGCGAAGCACTTGTAGGCATGGCCCGCCTCGAGCAGCTTGTGCGCTACTTCCGCGTGGCGCTCGGCGCGATCGGACTGGAAAACAGGTGCCTCGTCGAAATCGAGGCCCAGCCAGTCGAGCCCATCGATGATCTTGTCGATTGCATCCGGAGTGCTGCGCTTGCGATCGGTGTCCTCGATCCGCAACAGCGTACGGCCACCGTGGTGGCGCGCATAGAGCCAGTTGAACAGCGCTGTCCGCGCACCGCCGATATGGAGATAACCGGTCGGCGAGGGAGCAAAGCGGGTGACGACCGGTGGGGTCTTGCTGTCACTATCGCTTGCCATTGTCTCTCGCTTCCTTTCAAACACTTGCATGGCGACACGGGGGACGCCTTCGATACCGATGGGGGAG
>JBFOLW010000103.1:0-3154 GCA_040830305.1 Erythrobacter sp. | reverse complement strand
TGGACGCGCGATCGCCATTGTCGACGCTGCCGGCCTCGGCAAGCAGGAGCGCGCCGAGATCGAACGCGCAATCACCGATATCCTGGGGCAGCGCGACGAGATATCGGACGTCCGCGTGGTCGTGACCGCCGAGCGGGCGCAGCGCCGCCTGATCGCCATCGGCAGCGGCAAGGGCGGTGTCGGCAAGTCGACGCTGACCGCAAATCTCGCGATCGCCCTGCAAAAGGCAGGCCGCAAGGTCGGGCTGGTCGATGCCGATATTTACGGCCCTTCGCAGCCGGTGATCCTCGGCAATCAGGGCAAGAAGCCGGTTGCGCGCGATGAGAAGCTGGTGCCGGTGGAGAGTGTTTTCGGCATTCCGGTTCTGTCGATGGGGCATCTGGTGGAGCCTGGCCGCGCGCTTGCCTGGCGCGGGCCGATGGCGGGCAACGCGCTGGCGCAGCTGGTCGATGCACATTGGGACGATGTCGACACGCTGCTGGTCGACTTGCCGCCCGGCACCGGCGATGTGCAGTTGACCATGTTGCAGCGCTTCAAGCCGGTCGGCGCGGTGCTGGTGTCCACCCCGCAGGACCTCGCGCTGATCGACGCGGCGCGCGCCGGGCAATTGTTCGACCAGGCGGGTGTGCCCGTTATCGGTCTGGTCGAAAACATGGCAGGCTACGCCTGTCCGCACTGCGGCGAGGTTTCCGATCCCTTCGGTAAGGGCGGGGTGGAAACCGCCGCCGAGCGGCTGGAGTTGCCCTTCCTCGGGCGCATTCCGCTCGACCTTGCCATTCGCGAAGGCAGCGACAGGGGCAAGCCGCCTGCCAGCGGCGACGATGCGCTGGCCAATCCATTCCACGAGATCGCCGCCAGGGTCGACGCATGGATTGGCGCGCAAAGCTAGACGATCTCCCGGTCACGCGGCGCCAGCTAATCGTGGGCGCAGCGGTGGGCGGCGGCCTTGCGGTCGCGTGGTGGCTCTGGCCGAGGCACTATGCGAGCCCGCTTGCGCCCGGCCCCAACGAGCGCGATTTCGGCGGCTGGATCACGATCGGCACCGATGGGGTGGTCACGGTCGCAGTCCCGCAGCTCGAAATGGGGCAGGGCGTATCAACCGTGCTCGCTCAGGTGGTTGCGGTCGAATTGGGTGCAGATTGGCGTCAGGTCGCGGTCGAGCCGGCCCCGCCTTCGGGCCTTTATGCGAATGTCCCGCTAGCGGCGAAATGGGCGCCGCTGTGGTCCAGCCTGCCGAGCCTGGCGAAAGAACCAGACAGCGCGCTCGCGGAGAACTTTGCGCGCGGCGAAGCCTTTGCCGCGACGGCCGAAGGCACCTCGCTCGCGGCCTATGAACAGCCGCTTCGCGAAGCGGCGGCGAGCGCGCGGGCCATGCTTGCGATGGCGGCGGCGGAGCGCTGGGATGTCGCATGGGAAGAATGTTCGGTCGATCGCGGGCTCGTGCGCCATGCAGAGCAGCAGCTCGGTTTCGGCGATCTTGTCGATGAGGCTGCGCAGTTCGATCCCCCCGATCCACCGCCGCTACGCGTCACACCCGCGAGCGAAGATGCTTCGCCCGCCCAGGCCGAGCTCGATCCAGTCTTTCCGCGGCTCGATCTGCCCGCGAAGGTCGACGGCAGTTTCCTGTTCGCGGGCGACATCCGCCTGCCCGGGCTGGTCTATGCCTCGATACGGCACGGACCGCTGGGCAAGCCCGATCTCTCCGCATTCGAGGCCGGAGCGGTCGAAGGGCTGAGGGGTCTGGTCGGGGTGGTGCGGTCGAAACGCTATCTTGCCGCGGTGGCAGAGAGCTGGTGGATTGCCGAGCAGGCGCTGAAACGGATGCGCCCCGTTTTTGCCGGTCCTCCCGCAGCGGAAAGCGCGGCGGCGCTCGACGCGCTGGACCAGGCGCATGGCACGATCGACCCCGAGCGAATCTTCGAGGAGGGCGACGCCGACGGGTTGCTGGCGAGGCCCGACTATTCGCAAAGCTATGCCGTTGCGCCAGCGGTGCACGCGACGATCGAGACCGCCAGTGCCACGGCGCGCTACGACAACGGCAAGCTGGAATTGTGGATCGCCGCCCAGGCTCCCGAGCTCACGCGGCGCGCGGCGGCCAAGGCAATCGGGCTCGATGCGCAGGATGTCGTGCTGTACCCGACCGCCGCCGGGGGAAGTTTCGACGCGCGGCTCGAGCGACGGCACGCGATCGAGGTCGCGCAGATCGCCAAAGAAATCGGACGCCCCGTCAACCTGACGTGGCCCCGCGCGCAGGAATTGCAGTCGATTCCCGGCCGGACACCCGTAAACGCGCGGCTGGAGGCGGCATTCCTGCCAGCTACCGGGGGGCGGATCGCGGCATGGCGGAGCCGGCTGGCGATGCCCGCAACGGCGCGCGAGTTCGGCCACCGGCTGTTCGACAACAAGACCCCGCAGGCGGCGATGGAGCAGGCTGCCGGCGAGGCGGACGCGCTTGCCTGCGTGGGTGCGGCGCCGCCCTATGCAATCGACCATGTGGCGATCGATCACTTGCCCGTTTCACTGCCGTTTCCGACCGCGCGAATGCGGGGCAATGCACACGCCTACAACGCGTTCTTCACCGAAAGCTTCATCGACGAACTGGCCGAACGCGCGGGGCGCGATCCGTTTCTCTACCGCATGGAGATGCTGGGGCAGTCGCCGCGGATGGCGGATACCCTGCGCCGTGCGACCCGGCTGGCCAATTGGGACGGCGGTCGCCGCGGAACGGGTCAGGGCCTGGCGATGGTCCGCATGGGTACGCCCGACAGTGGCGGACGGATCGCCTGCGTCGCGCAGGCCGCGCTGGGCGAAGGCGGCGTGCGGGTGACGCGGCTCCACGCGGCGGTGGATATCGGGCGGATCGTCAACCACGACATCGCGCGTCAGCAAATCGAGGGCGGGCTCATCTTCGGGCTTTCGCTGGCCACCGGGTCGAGCATTGCCTACGAGGACGGCAAGCCGGTACCGAACCGCCTCGCCGGGCTTTCGCTGCCCACTCTTGCCGAATGCCCGGAGATTGTCATCGAGTTCCTGCCCAGCGATGATCCCGCGTTCGACCCGGGGGAACTGGGCGTGGCCGTGGCCCCCCCGGCCATCGCGAATGCGCTTTACTCGGCGACCGGAGTGCGCTTCCGCCGCCTGCCACTGCTTTCGG
>JBFOLW010000102.1:0-5822 GCA_040830305.1 Erythrobacter sp. | reverse complement strand
GGGCACCAGACGCGCGTGAACATCGGGGTCGGCAATCGCGAAGTCAGGAACGAAGACCTCCGCCGGCACCTCGACCGGTTGCGATCCAATCTGCGCAGCAGCAGGCGCGGCGCCCCCGCCGGCTATCCAGCGCGCGCCATCACCATCGATCTCCATTACATCTGCCTTCGCCGGGAAGGCAGCCAGCGCGGCACAGGACAATCCCATGCCAAGCGCCACGCGTGCGAGAATCATTGCACCCTCCGTGCGCATCCACCTGCCGACGATACATGACAGGCGAGTGACAGGAAGCGCGCCGGATCAAGAAAGTGTGGAGGTCCTGTGGACGCAGAACAAAAGACCCGCCTCCCAAAAAGGCAGACGGGCCCGCAGACTTAATCCAATTCGGCAGGTTAAGGAAGCGAAAGCGCGTAGTAACGTGCAAAATCACCACGATCGAGCATTGCCAATGCTTTGCGGGCAAGGCGACGCGAATCCACCCATTTGCCTTCGGCTGTCTCCAGTTCGACACTGTCGCGCGCCTGAGCGGCGGTTTCGAAGGCGGCGCGGGCGCCGTCGTAGTCACCTGTCCGTGCCAGAGCGATTCCGTGATTGATCAGCTGCGCGGGGTCGGTCCGGCCCTCGTCGGCAGCACTTTCGATGACCTTGCGCGCAGCAAGATTGTCGTTCGCCACCAGCTCTTCATAGCCGACCTCGACCGCCTCTTGGTCCGGCGCTGCGGCTTCGACGGGCCCCTGCACGAGAAGGGCCAACGCGATGCTGTGAACCATGGCCATGACGGCTCTCCCTCTGTTCGTTCGGGCGGCGAGAATGCGACCGCATGTGTCGAACTGCAACAAAACTGAAACATTGTCATAAATCTGAAATCCAGCCACCCGGGCTTCAGATTTGCGGGAAGCGGCCGACGTGCCGTCGTATTAGTTGTTGAAACTGCAACACAACGGTCACGAACCGACAAAAACTGTCACGAACGACCCCTAGCGGACGAGTCGCGATCAACGAATTCGCGATTCCAGTTCATCCGGTTTTTGAGGGGACCGTTACCCGTGACCAACTTCCATCGTTCACTCGTCCTCGGCTGCTCCGCGCTGGCTCTCGCCAGCTGCGGTGCCGACGAAATCGTCTCGCCTGGCACCGGCGGGAACATCACCATCAACAATACCAACACACCGGCGCCGACCCCGACCCCTACCCCGACCCCAACGTCGACGCTGGTCACGCCAGCGGCCGGTTGCCCGACCATTTCGGACCCCGTCGGCCTGACCGACAGCGGCACGATTTCCGGTCCCACCGGTGAGTATCGGGTGTGCACCCTGCCGGCCCGCTTCACCGCATCGTCGACGCTGCCCTATATCGAAGGCCTGCTCTACCGCATCAATGGCCGCGTGGACGTCGGCACCGACGGCGGACCGGCCGACACCGGCGCCGACACCGATGTCGAGCTGACCATCGAACCTGGCGTCATCCTGTTCTCGCAAGGGTCTGGCTGGATGAACGTCAACCGCGGCAACACGATCCAGGCCGTCGGCACTGCCGCTCGCCCAATCATCTTCACCAGCCGCGACAACGTCCAGGGGCTCAACACGGTCAACTCGTCGGGTCAGTGGGGCGGCCTTGTCCTCTCGGGCCGCGCCCCTGTCACCGACTGCATCGCACCGGGCGCCACGCCGGGTAGCGTGGCCTGCGAACGCCAGGTCGAAGGCGCGGCCCAGCCCGCCCTGTTCGGCGGCGCGACGCCGGGCGACAATTCGGGCACTCTCGCCTACGTCCAGATCCGCTATTCGGGCTTCGTCCTTTCGGGCGACAACGAACTGCAGGCGCTCACCACCGGCGGTGTCGGCAGCGGCACCAACATCAGCAACATCATGAGCTACAACAGCTCGGATGACGGGGTCGAATTCTTCGGCGGCCAGTTCAACGTCCGCAACCTCGTAGTCGTCGGCGCGGAAGACGACAGCCTCGACACCGACACCGGCGTCAAGGTCAACATGCAGAACGTGATCGCCATCCAGCGCCCCGGCGTCGGCGACACGATCATCGAAGCCGACTCCAACAACGGTCTCGAGGAACAGACACCGCGCCAGAAGACGCAGATTTCGAACGCGACCTTCCTCCACAACGGCGCCGAGCAGGACCAGACCGTCCGCATTCGCGGCGGCACGGATTTCGCGATCGTCAACTCGGTGCTGGTCGACCTGACGGGCGGCACACCCTGCCTCCGTCTCGACCTCCCCGAGACGACCCGCGCAGCCGGCGCCGACCCCGACGAAGACGGCCCGCCGGTGTTCGAAAGCTTCGTGATGGATTGCTCGGTCGATTTCCGTGACGGCAGCGGCGGCGTCACCGCTGCTCAGGCGCAGTCGATCTACGACGGCGGGTCGAACACCAACGCCGCCTTCAACAACACGCTGACGATGACCTTCGTCAACGGGGTGAACGAGAACGGCGTCGCGGTGTTCGATCCGACCGCGCTGGGCAGTTTCTTCACAGCCCCCACCAATATCGGTGCGGCCTATCCGGGCAACAACACCTGGATCCAGGGCTGGACCTGCAACTCGGCCACGGTGACCTTCGACGCCGCCGTTTCCGACTGCTCGAGCCTGCCGGTCTACTGATCGGCATGAGAGGCCGCGGGCTCCACGCATCTCGTGCGTCCCGCGGCCTTCTTCGCATTCTCGCACGGGAGCCGTCGCAGCGCTCCGCACAGTTTTTCAAAGGCCTGAATATGAGGGGGTCTCGAACCATGTCGACCGGCAAGCAGCTAACCGCGCTGCTCCTGCTCACCACCGCGCTCACCATCCCGGGCGCCGCCTATGCCCAGGACCCGGGCGTCGGCACTGGTGCCGAAGGCGTTCCCGCTGACGAAGACCCCGCGACCGACGCCATCCAGGCGCAGCAGGTCGAAGGGATCGAGGACACGCCGGCGGAGGAAGAGTTCGAGGAGCCCGAAATCTCGGTCCCCGGCGGCGCGATCGTCGTGACCGGCCGGCGGCGGCAGGACGTGACCCGCGCCTCATCGCAGGTCGTCTCGGTGCTCGACAGCGCCAGCATCGCCCGCACCGGCGAAGGCGACATCGCCGGCGCGCTGACCCGCGTCACCGGCCTGTCGACCGTCGGCAACGGCCTCGTCTTCGTGCGCGGTCTTGGCGATCGCTACTCGCTCGCGTTGCTCAACGGGCTGCCGCTGCCCTCGCCGCAGCCGCTGAGCCGCGTGGTTCCGCTCGATATCTTCCCGACCAGCATCATCGCCTCGAGCCTGGTCCAGAAGACCTATTCGGCCAACTTCCCCGGCGAATTCGGCGGCGGTGTGATCAACCTCACCACCCGCGCGGTCCCCGACGAGAGCTTCATCAAGATCAGCGCCGGGATTTCAGGTGACAGCGAGACCAGTTTCGGAACCGGCTATACCTATTACGGATCGAGCTACGACTGGTTCGGTTTCGACGACGGCCGCCGCACCACGCGCCCCGCACTGCAGAAATATCTCGACAGCGGGCTGGCGATCTCCAACCCGAGCGTTGACCAGCGCTCGATCCTGCTCGAACTGGGCGATCCCAACCTGATCCTGCTGCAAAGCACCGACAACCTGCCGGCAAACTGGTCGGCAGGCATCACCGCGGGAACCAGCTTCGATGTGTTCTCCGACGGCCGCTTCGGTATCATCGCCACCGCTTCGCTGAGCAACAAGTGGCGCAACCGGTTCATCACCCGGCAGACTGCGGTCAATGCGGATCTCGATCTCGATACCGACTTCCGCCAGTTCACCACCGACCAGCGCATCCTCGCGAACGCCATGCTGGGCTTCGGCCTCGAGGTTGGCGAACATCGTTTCCGGATCGTCAACCTGTTCATCCGGGACAGCCTCAAGCGAGCATCGCTCGCCGAGGGCACCGACTTCCAGAATGACGACACCGACCAGGTGCAGGACACCGCCTGGTACGAACGCCAGCTGTTCGACACGCAATTTACCGGCGAGCTCGAGTTTGGCGACCTGTCGGTGGACCTACGCGCCGGCTACGCACAGACGCAGCGTGAAGCGCCCTATGAATGGGAATTCACCTATACGCGTACCAACAACGCCAACGATCCGCTCGGGGACCTCTTCCTCAACACGCTGGACCCGCAGCGCGGCGGAGCCGTGGTGGCATTCTCGGACCTGACCGAAGACCTCTACTACGGTGGTGTCGACGTCAGCTACCAGCTGGCGAGCTGGCTGGGCGTGACGGTGGGCGGTGCCTACACCGACACCGAGCGGCTCTCCTCGCGGCGCGAATTCGATATCCGCGCATCGAGCGGCTATCCCGGTGTCTTCGGCGCATTCCGCCCCGACAACCTGCTGGGCGATGCGTTGATCGAGCTGGGTTACGATCCGGTGGCGCAGGCCGCCGCCGGCATCGGCCCGTTTACCTACAATATCTTCGATACGACAGGCTCGGACCCGGCCTTTGCCGCAGGCCTCGAAATCCTCGCGGGATATGCGCAGGCGCGGGTCGAACCGATGCTCGGCGTGTCGCTCGACGTCGGCGTGCGCTACGAAGATGCGACGCAGCAGGTCGTCCCGCTCGGGCTCGACGGCTTGCCGAGCGGTTCGGCCAACACGACCCTGCTGGAGAACGATTACTTCCTACCGGGGGCTACGCTCACCTGGGAAGTGGCCGACAGCCTCCAGCTGCGCCTCAATGCATCGAAGACCATCGCCCGCCCGCAGTTCCGCGAACTGATCTTCCAGACCTATTTCGATCCGGAAACCAACCGCCAGTTCAACGGCAACCCCTCACTGGTCGACAGCGAGTTGACGAATTACGAAGCGCGGCTCGAATATTACTGGGGCTCGGGCAGCAAGGCGAGCGTCGCCGGCTTCTACAAGGATATCGAGAACCCGATCGAGATTTTCTCGAGCTTCTCGGACAACAACCAGATCAGCGGTTTTGCCAACGCTCCGTCGGCAACGCTTTATGGTGCAGAAGTCGAAGTGCAGTGGAACAGGGACCTCTACAATCTGGGTGACTGGTTCGAAAGCAAGCGGCTGGTCGCGATTGCCAACTACACTTACACCCAGTCCGAACTGAAGGTCGGCCCGAACGACATCGCGCGGGTCTTCCCCTTCGCCGACCAGCCGGCGACCAACTTCTTCCGCGACGGCGTGCCGCTGACCGGACAGTCGGATCACCTGGTGAACCTGCAACTGGGCATCGAAGACCTCGATACGGTCAGCCAGGCGACCTTCCTGGTGAGCTATGCCAGCGAGCGCGTGACCAGCCGCGGGACCGCCGCACTGCCCGACATCATCGAAGATCCGGGCCTGCGGCTCGACTTCGTGGTGCGCCAGGGCTTCGAACTGGCCGCGACCGACCTCGAACTGAAGCTCGAAGCGCGCAACCTCACCGGCCGCGACAATTTCGAATTCCAGACCAACGGTACCAACCGGATCGAGATCAACAGCTACGACGTCGGCCGCAGCTTTGCAGTATCGCTGTCCGCCGAATTCTAGGCCTCACACCGCCCTCAACTCGCAAACAGCCGCCTTCGGGCGGCCCTTTTTTCGTCGGGAATGGCGTATTTTGGGTGGAAAGCGGACCTAGGGCCTCAGCTCATCGCCAGCGGCATAGCGAGGCATATCAGCAACGGCACCCTCGAACGCTTCTCGTATTTCGGACTGGCTAAAGCCCTGATCCCAAAGCTCCGTCATCAGTTGATTTACAGCTCTCGGAAGCAGGGGCTGATCGGGCCATGGATTGCACTGGTTTAGCTTCGTAAGGGCATCACTGAACTGCTGGACCACTGATATGGCGCGGTCTTGCCACTGATCCTCACGGCACGCC
>JBFOLW010000101.1:0-8704 GCA_040830305.1 Erythrobacter sp. | reverse complement strand
CGGATTGAAAGGACCTTCGCGGCGGTATCCGGCCTCGCGAAGACGTCGGCCCTCTTGCCCCGTACGGCCCGTGCAATGGTGCGCAGGCAGACGGGTAAAGACCCCGGGAAAACCGGTGGCCGGTAGCAAAACGAACGTTAGGACTACTCAATTATGGCAACTGCAGCCAACCCCACTCGCGACGATTTCGCCGCGATGCTCGACGAGCAACTCGGCGGCGCAGATGACGGCGGCTTTGAAGGCCGCGTCGTCAAGGGCACCGTCACCGCCATCGAAAACGGCATGGCGCACATCGATGTCGGCCTGAAAAGCGAAGGCCGCGTCGACCTCAAGGAATTCCAGCGCTCCGAAAACGAAACCGCGCCCGGCGTCGGTGACGAAGTCGAGGTCTATGTCGACCGCGTCGAAAACGCCGAAGGCGAAGCGATGCTCAGCCGCGACCGCGCCCGCCGCGAAGCCGCCTGGGACAAGCTCGAAAACGAGTTCGGCGAAGGCAAGCGCGTCGAAGGCCGCATCTTCGGCCGCGTCAAGGGCGGCTTCACCGTCGATCTCGACGGCGCCGTGGCCTTCCTCCCCGGTTCGCAGGTCGACATCCGCCCCGTGCGCGACGTCACCCCGCTGATGGACATGGCCCAGCCCTTCCAGATCCTCAAGATGGATCGCCGCCGCGGCAACATCGTCGTCTCGCGTCGTGCGGTCCTCGAAGAGACCCGCGCCGAACAGCGCAGCGAGCTGATCGACAAGCTGGCTGAAGGCCAGGTGATCGACGGCGTCGTCAAGAACATCACCGACTACGGCGCATTCGTCGACCTCGGCGGTATCGACGGCCTGCTCCATGTCACCGACATGAGCTACAAGCGCGTCAACCACCCCAGCGAAATGATCGAAATCGGCCAGACCGTGACCGTCCAGATCATCCGCATCAACGAAGAGACCCAGCGCATCAGCCTCGGCATGAAGCAGCTGGAATCGGATCCGTGGGATGGCGTTTCGGCCAAGTACCCGGTCGGCATGAAGCTGACGGGCACCGTGACCAACATCACCGAATACGGCGCATTCGTCGAAATCGAGCCGGGCATCGAAGGCCTGGTCCACGTTTCGGAAATGAGCTGGACCAAGAAGAACGTCCACCCGGGCAAGATCGTCTCGACCTCGCAGGAAGTCGAAGTCATGGTCCTCGAGGTCGACAGCGAGAAGCGTCGCATCAGCCTCGGCCTCAAGCAGGCCCAGCGCAACCCCTGGGAAGAGTTCGCCGAAAAGCACCCGGTTGGCTCGAAGGTTGCCGGCGAAGTCAAGAACGCCACCGAATTCGGCCTGTTCATCGGCCTCGACGGCGACGTCGACGGCATGGTCCACATGTCGGACATCGCCTGGGGCATCTCGGGTGAAGACGCGCTCGCACTGCACCGCAAGGGCGAGCAGGTCGAAGCCGTCGTTCTCGACGTCGACACCGACAAGGAGCGCATCAGCCTCGGCATGAAGCAGCTCGAAAAGGGTGCACCGACCGAAGCCGGCGCTTCGGGCACGCTCCGCAAGGGCGAAACCGTCACCGTCACCGTCCTCGAAGTCCGCGATGGCGGCCTCGAAGTGCAGGTTGGCGAAGACGGCGCGACCGGCTTCATCAAGCGTAGCGACCTCGGCCGCGACCGCGACGAACAGCGCCCCGACCGCTTCCAGGTCGGCGGCAAGGTCGACGCGATGGTCACCGGCTTCGATCGCTCGAAGAAGCCGAACTTCTCGATCAAGGCGCGTCAGATCGCCGAAGAGAAGGAAGCGGTTGCACAGTTCGGTTCGTCGGATTCGGGTGCCTCGCTCGGCGACATCCTCGGCGAAGCGCTGAAGAAGAAGGAAGACTAAGCTCTTCCATCCCGTTTCGGGTAATCAGGAAGGCCCGCTTGCCTTACCGGCAGGCGGGCCTTTCCCTTTGGTGCTGGGCGGCCTACCCTGCCTGCCATGCTCGAAGTCCACCAGTTCCCCTGCCTGTCCGACAATTACGGATACCTCCTCCACGATCCCGAGAGCGGCGAGACCGCGGCGATCGATACGCCCGACGGCGCGGAATATCTCAGGCAGGCCGACGCCAAGGGCTGGCGCATCACGCAGATCTGGAACACGCACTGGCATCCCGACCATGCGGGCGGCAACAAGGCCATCGTCGAGGCTACCGGTGCGACAGTGGTTGCGCCCAGGGAGGTCGAGAAGCTCAGCCCTATCGACCGCGTGGTCGGCAATGGCGACAGCGCATCACTGGGCGAATGGCGGGCGCGCGTGATCGACGTGTCGGGCCACACCAATGGCCATATCGCCTATCACATCTCAGAGGCCGACATGGCCTTCGTGGGCGACAGTGTCTTCGCGCTCGGCTGCGGGCGGATGTTCGAAGGCGAGCCCGAGCAGTTCTGGAACAGCCTCGACCGCATCCGCCGGTTGCCCGACAACACGCTGCTTTATTGCGCACACGAATATACGCAGGCGAACGCCAAATTCGCGCTGCATGCCGACCCGGACAACGCCGAGTTGCGGCTCTATGCCGCACGCATCGACGAGAAGCGCGCCAAGGGCGAGCCGACCGTACCGACAGTGCTCTCGCGCGAACTGGCGACCAATCCCTTCCTGCGCGCCGACGATGCCGATCTGCGCGATCGGTGGGGCGGCAGCAGTCCTGCGGAGACATTCGCCGCGCTGCGCACCGCCAAGGACCATTTCTGACCCGATGAAGGCGCTTCTGGTTCGCGCGCTGTCGCCCGACCTGTCGGGTGTTGGACTGACCGAAATCGAGCGGCCCGAGGGCGCAGTGCTGGTGCGTGTGCGAGCGGCTTCGCTCAACTACCCAGACCTGCTGATGACGCGCGGGGAATACCAGTTCAAACCGGATCCGCCATTCGTATCCGGTCTCGAAATGGCAGGCGAAGTGATCGAAGCCCCCGAAGAGAGCGGTTTCAAAGTCGGCGACCGGGTGCGCGGCGGAGCCAAGACCGGAGCTTTCGCAGAATTCGTCGCGCTGCCCGCGGCCGCGCTGCGCAAAATTCCCGGCGAACTCGACTTTGCCAGCGCTGCAGCGATGGGCGCGGCCTATCACACAGCCTATGTCGCGCTGGTCGAAATCGGCGGGCTGAAGGCGGGGCAGAATGTCCTGGTCCACGGCGCGAGCGGCGGCGTTGGGCTTGCCGCCTGCGATCTGGCCCGTGCGCTCGGCGCGAAGGTCATCGCGGCAACGCATCGCGAGGACAAGATCGGACCTCTACGCAGCATCGCGCAGCCCGATGCGGTGATCCTCAACACCGGTCGATTTCGCGAAGACATCTCGGAACTTACCGACGGGAAGTTGTGCGACCTCGTCTATGACCCCGTCGGCGGCGACGTATTCGACGAGAGCACGCGCTGCGTAACCTTCGGCGGCAAGCTGCTGGTGATCGGCTTCGTTTCGGGCCGCATCCCCGAGGTTGCGGCCAATATCCCGCTGATCAAGGGCTTCTCGGTGGTCGCCGTGCGGGCGGGCGAGTACGTCCGCCGCTTTCCCGAGCGCGGGGCACGGCTCGCCGCCGAAATCGACAGGCTTGCGGCAGAAGGACGGATCGTGCCGCACGTGCACCGCACCCTCCCCCTCGATCAATGGCAGGAAGCATTCGAGTCGATGGATCGCGGCGAAATAATTGGGAAACTCGTTCTCGAGCCCTGAATCGAAAAGGGCGGCCCCGCAGGACCGCCCTCTCGAATTCTTATTGCGACAGCCGCCGATCAGATATCGGCAATCACCTTGTCGGCCAGCGCCTTGTCGGCTTCGGCGTCGTGCTTTGCAGCGATCAGCTTGCGGCTCGCAGTTGTCGCAGCGTTGACGGCGCGGTTGCGCACGTCTTCGACCGCATCGCGCTCGGCAGCAGCGATCTTGTCTTCGGCCATGCGCTTGCGGCGCTCGACCATCGCCTTGCTGTCGGCTTCGGCCTTTTCGAGGATGGCGTCGGCTTCGACCTGTGCATTGGCGAGCATCGCTTCGGCATCCTGCTCGGCACCGGCGATCTTGTCGGCATATTCCTGGCGCAGGGCTTCGGCTTCGGCGCGCAGCTGCTTGGCTTCGTCAAGCTGCTCCTTGATCGCCGCGATCTTGCTGTCGAGGCCACCACCGATGATCTTGTGCACCTTGGCGCCGAAGATGGCGAACAGCAACAGGACCAGCATCGAAATCGAGACGATTTGGAAGGGCGCGAGGCCCCACAGTTCGGGCTCGACATGCTTGCCGGCACCCGCGTCGATTTCGACATTGGCCGGCGCAGCCTCGGTGGCGATCACTTCGGGCAGCTGGGATGTGGGATTAGCCATTGGCCATTGCCTCCTTCACAGCCTTCGAAGCGGTCGGCTTGGTCACCTTCACGCCAGCGAGCGTCTTGACGATGTCCTGAGCCGCATCGACTGCGACCGCTTCCACTTCGGCGAGCGCAGCGTTGCGCGCTTCGGCAATACGGGTCTCGGCCTCGGCCAGCTTCTTGTCGAGACGGGTCTGGGCCGCCTTCAACTTGGATTCGGACTTGGCCGCAGCCTCGTCCTTGGCCTTGGCGACGATCGCCTGCGCGGCAGCGCGGTTCTCGTTCTCGCGCACCCGCCAGGCTTCTTCCTGCTCGTCGGCGGCGTCGCGCGCGGCCTTGGCAGCGGCGAGGTCGGCGGCGATCTGGCCGTCACGTTCGGCGACGGTTGCCATCACTTTGGGCACCATGCCCTTGCCGATGACGAAGAAGGTGATGCCGAAGAAGACCAGCAACCAGAAGACCTGGCTGGACCATGTTTCGGCAAGCTGTGCTATCTGGGGCATTGCAGCTCTCGAAAGGCGGGTACGAAAATTCGCGAACCGGCCGGGACTTTCCCGACCGGTTCAAATCCTTGTTCGTCGATTAGGCGACGAAGATCAGGATCATGGCAACGACGAACGCCAGCAGGCCGAGAAGCTCGGCAGCGGCGAAGCCGATGAACAGGCGGCCCTGCTGGCCGTCGGCAGCGCCCGGGTTGCGCAGCGCGCTTTCGAGGAACGAACCGAAGACGTTACCCACGCCGATCGCGGCCATACCGGCACCGATTGCAGCGAGGCCAGCACCGATGAGCTTTGCAGCTTCCATTTCCATGACAAACTCCTTTGGAAAAACAGGTAGAAAAGAGACTTAGTGAAGGTTCTCGGCGTCGTTGATGTACAGCGACGTCAGAAGAGCGAAAACATAGGCCTGGATACCGGCGACCAGCAGCTCCAGCGCGCATATGCCGATCATCAGGATAAAGCTGGGCAGGCCGACGAGAAGACCGAAGCCTGCACCCGCATTGGTGCCGTCGATCACGAAGCTCGACAGCACTTCGAGCAGCACGTGCCCGGCCATCATGGCGACGAAGAGACGCAGGCCGAGGCTGAACGGGCGCACCATGAACGAAATGAATTCGATCGGCGCGATCACCGGGATCATCGGCAACGGCGTGCCATGCGGCACGAACAGGCTGAAGAAATGGAGGCCATGCTTCCAGAAGCCGACCAGCAGCACGATCGAGAAGCTGATGATCGCGAGCACGCCGGTCACGGTGAAGTGGCTGGTGAAGGTGAACGGGTGCAGCCCGATCACTCCCAGCGGCAGCAGGCCGAGGAGGTTGGCGAACAGGATGAACATGAACAGGCTGAAGACATAGGGAACGTACTTGCGCCCCGCCTTGCCGATATTGGCTTCCAGCATGTTGTCGATGAAGCCGGTAAAGCTCTCCACCGTCATCTGCCAGCGCCCGGGCACCAGCTCGCGCTTCATGCCGCCGAGCACGAAGAGGAAGAGCACCACGGTGGTGATCAGCATCCACAATGCACTGTTGGTGAAGGCGATGTTGTAACCGGCCAGCTCCCAACCGCCCGAACCGGCAAGCGGTTCGATGGTGAACTGGTACATCGGATCGACTTTGGCCTGCTCGGCTGCCACGTCTGTCTAGTCCCTAGATCCTGTAACTAACGCCCCGGGAATCCCTGTTGGGATCATTCGTCGGGGCGCTGGTTTGCCGCACGGATAATGTTCCTGAAGGCGACCACTATTCCGAGGAACAGGCCGACCAACAGACCCCATGGATTTGTCTCGGTGAAGGCACCAATGGCCCAGCCGATGACCGATCCTCCGAGAAGCCCACCAAGAAGGTCCGCCAGCACCCGGTTCCCGCTGCGATAGTTCGCATCGGCTCCCGAAGCCTTGGGACGGTTACGCTCCTCTTCGCGCTGCTGGGCGGCCGCAAGCCGCTTCTCCAGCGCGTCGATCCGCGCATCCTCCTCGATTGGTTCCCGTGCGGGTTCGTCGTCGCTCATGCCTTGCTCCTTTGAGGGGGTTGCGCGGCACGCGCAGGGACTTGCCCGCCAAGGGCGCCGCCCCCTTAGAAGGGGGGTCGTGGCGAGTCAACAAGTGCGAGGTTCCGAAACTGCCTCGATAACGCAAAAAAGCCTCCCGCCCCCATGAAAGGGCCGAGAGGCTTGCGATTCTTGATGCGCCCGCGACCTAAGGGCAGCGCGCATCCCGCATGGGCACACCGGCACCGCGGGTCTGCCAGCTGCCGTCGGGGGCCTGGTATTTCTCACCCGGCGAAGTGGCAAGGATGGCCTGGCAACCTGCGGTCAGCGCATATTCCTCGAGCGTCGCATTGTTGGCCTTCGCGCGTTCCGAATAGACCGCGCGCCGCTTGATGTTGATATCGTTGACGATACGCCGCAGCTCAGGGCTCTCGGCGACGACAATCCCGAGATAGCCGTCCATCTTCTCGCCCACCTGCCCGGAAGCACGCGCGGCGGCATAGGCCGGATCGCGTTGGGCAAAGGCCGGCGCAGCGAAGCCGCCGATGGCAGTGGCCACAGCGGCTGCGGCCAGAACCGATTTCGTCAGTTTGTTCATCATGTCACCCATCAGAAGATATCCGCGTTTTCTTCGATCGTATTGCCCGCATCCTCGGCGAGCCGGTAGATCACTTCCTGGCGGATGTTGACGTTCAGCTCGATCACGATCGGCTCTTCTGGCGCATTCACTGTGATGCATCCGCCGAGCGCGACTGTGGCGAGCACGGCGGCAGCCATCCTCCCGGTCAATTTGGGATGAGTCATAGCCCTCACTCGCTTTCCTGCTCCTGAATAGTGGGTTCATCCGGAAGGATATCTTCCGGGTCGATGTCGGGTTTGGCTTCCTCGCCAGTGATCGAGCGGCGCAGCAGCCGCGTGCCGTCGTCGGACAGCAGGCCGAGTTCGCGCGGGTCGCGCACGGACGCCGGATCATAGAGCGATTTGAGGCTGGTCAGAAGCTGATAGAACTGCGCCTTGATATTGATGCGGAACTGCAACGGCAATGCAGCCAGGCGCCGGGTGACGAAGTTGGACTCGGCCCCCTCGCCTTGCTTGACCCCGTCGAACCGGACCCGCGTCACGATCTCACCCGTCAACGGTCCCTCCATGATCACCCGCATCTGGCTGTAGTCGAGACTCTTGAGCGCATCGAAGGCAAAATTGGCGATCGGCGACAAGTCTTCGTAGCTCAGTTCGCCGACGTAGGAGATGTTGCCGCCCGGAGGGCGCGAGATCAGCACGCCAGTATCGATCCGGCCGTTGCCGTTTTCGTCAAACACGATCGGCACAGTGCCGTCGAACGTGCCCGTGGCGGAGAGATTCTCGAGCTCCATCTCGGTTACAAAAGTCGCCGCATCGAGACCAACGATCTCGAAGATGTAGCGCCGCTCCTCGCTGATCCCGAGGTTGAGGTCGACATCGCGCAGGATCAGCTGACCGCCCATGAATGGCCAGCTGCCGCCCGAGACGGCCAGAAGCTCGCCATCACGCAGCTGGAAAGCGACCTCGCCATCGAACACCTCGACCCCGGGATTGACCGATGCCACCCGGATCGACTGGTCGGGGGCGGTCGTCAGATTGAGCAGGTCGGAAAATTCGATCGTCCCGCTGGCGCCTCTGACCGGGCCGAAGGCGGCTGCAAAATCGAGGTCCTCGCTCGAGAAGGAGCCAGTGCTGGTAACGGCCCCGTCGGCTGCCCAGTCGATCCGCCCGCTGCCGGTAACCACACCTTCTGCATTGGCGATCACACCCAGTGCGAGACGCGACAGCTGGTCAGGTTGCAGCCCGCGATCGAAACGGATGCCGGGCACGTCGAGATCGGCGTGGCCTGCGCCGCTCGCAAGGTCGTGGCGAATGTCGACCACCGTCACCAGTCGGTCACTCGCCGGATTGCGCAATTCGGCGCTTGCCTCGATAATATTGTCGATCAGTGTCAGCCCCGCGCCGCGCGCAATCAAAGGCTCGAACCGCGCCGGACCTTCGCGATCGACCAGGATGAATTCGCCCTGTTCGATTGCCAGGCGACCATCGGCAAAGCGCCAGGCCCCGCTCGCACCGGTCAGGTTCATCGGCACGGCCGCAAGCGCGATATCCGCATCGGCAAACGTTCCTGCGATGTCGTCACCAAGGCGCGCCTCGAGACCGGATACGCGAAAGCGGCTCGCACCTTCCACCGGCCCTAGCGAAACGTCGATTTCGCGTGCTGTCATCACGCCGGGATAGGCAAAACCGACGGGCCCCGAAGCGAGCCTGATCGGCGTTTCGCCGAGATGGCCCTCGAGATCGAGCGAGGGGGCACCGGCAGCGATCCGCATGCCTGCGGGACCATTGGTTAGGATTGGACGACCGGCCGCCGGGCACAATGTGAGTCCGCGT
>JBFOLW010000100.1:0-2226 GCA_040830305.1 Erythrobacter sp. | reverse complement strand
GAGCCCGACCGGGAACAGGTGATGCGCCTCTATCAGTTCGAGGCCCTTGTTGAACATGGTCGCGGAATCGACGCTGATCTTGGCGCCCATGTCCCAGTTGGGATGCGCGATCGCCTGTTCGGGCGTGACCGCGGAAAGATCTTCCACTGTCCGCAGCGGGCCACCGCTGGCAGTCAGCGTTATCGAGCGCACATCCTCGATCCGGCCGCCTTGCAGGCACTGGAAGATGGCGTTGTGCTCGCTATCGACCGGCAACAGCGTCGCGCCGTGTTTCGCGACCGCCGCGGTCATCACCTCCCCGGCGGAAACCAGCGCTTCCTTGTTGGCGAGCGCGATGGTGCCGCCCTGCTCGATCGCGGCCATGACCGGCCCCAGACCGGCGCAACCGACGATTGCGGCCACGGTTATGTCGACCGGACGCGCGGCCGCCTCGCACAGCGCCTTGCGCCCCGCGGCTGCCTCGATCCCGCTACCGGCGAGTGCGTCGCGCAGGTCGTCGAGGCGCGCCTCGTCGGCCACCACCGCAATCTGCGCCCGGAATTCCCGCGCCGCAGCGGCGAGTCCCGCGACATTCGAATTGGCAGTCAGCGCGACCACATTCCAATCATCGGCATTGCGCCGGACGAGGTCGAGGGTCTGTTCGCCCACCGACCCGGTCGCGCCAAGGATGGAAAGCGTTCTGGTCATCGCGCCGCACCCAGCAAGGCACCTGCCAAAAGCACGACGGGGATCATTCCGTCGGTGCGATCGAAAATACCGCCATGCCCGGGAATGAGCTTGGAACTGTCCTTGACCCCCGCCTTGCGCTTGAGCCAGCTCTCGAAGAAATCGCCCGACTGCGCGGCAACCGCGGTCAGCAGGCCGAGTCCCAGGATCTGCCCGGCTTCGGTGAGGTCGAAAAACATCGTCGTCTCGCCCGACACCGCACGCGCTGCGACATAGATCCATCCCGCGATCCATAAAGTCGCACCGACGGTCCCGCCGAGCAGGCCGGCCCAGGTCTTCGAAGGGCTGATCGAGGGAGCGATCTTGGGCCCGCCCAGCGTGCGGCCAAAGAAATAGGCGAATGTGTCGACCGCGATCACCGCCCCGACCACCCCGACCACGATCGGCAGCGGGAAACGGGTAAGCATATACCCTGCAAGTCCGATGTAGACGGCACCCGCGATGAGTGCCGCGAGACGATAGGGTACGTTCTGCGTCGCCTTTACCACCAGCAGGACGAACTCGAACATAGTGGCGAGGACAACCGCGAGGACGAACCAGCCGAACCAGGGGTTGCCGGCAACCAGCGCCCCGACCGCCACCACGATCATCACCGCAGCGGAAATGATCCGCACCGGCAGGTCCGGATTCCTGGGGGCGGTTTGCACCGCAGCTCCGTCAGCGTCCGCCAAATCGCCTCTCCCTCTCCGCGAAATCGGCCAATGCATGCTTCAGGTGGTCGGGCGTAAAATCCGGCCACAGCACGTCGACGAACAGCATCTCCGCATAGGCGGCCTGCCACAAGAGGAAATTGGACAGGCGTATCTCGCCGCTGGTGCGGATCAGCAGATCGAGCGGCGGAAGGCCCGCGCTGAAGAGGTGGCGTTCGATCGCCTCCTCGGTGACCTCGCCCTCGGCGGCGGCCTTGCGTGCTGCCTGTACGATCTCGGCATGCGCGCCGTAATTCAGCGCAACCGCAAGCGTGCGCGAGCCGCCGGACGTCTTCTCCAGTGCATCTTCGAGCATTGCGACGATATCGGGTGCAAGCCCCTGCCAGTCACCGAGAATATGCAGCTTCACATCGTTAGCGATGAATTCGGGCAAGTCCGATTTGATGAACTTGCGCATCAGGTTCATCAGATCGTCGACCTCGTCTTCCGGCCGCTTCCAGTTCTCGCTGCTGAAAGCATAGAGTGTCAGGCACTCGATGCTCGTGTCCTTCAGGCTGCGCACCAGTTCGCGCACGGCCTCGACACCTTTTCGGTGACCCATTGCGCGAGGCAAATGCCGGCGCTTCGCCCAGCGGCCATTGCCATCCATGATGATGGCTACATGCCGGGCGTGCTGCCCTTCCCCGCTCATGTCTTCACTCCAAATCCTGCCTGCCTTACTGAGACAGGATTTCCTTTTCCTTCTGCGCAGCGGCAGCGTCGGCATCGGCGACATATTTGTCGGTCAGCTTCTGCACCTCGTCTTCGCCGCGCTTCTGCTCGTCCTCCGAGATTTCCTTCTTCTTCTCGT
>JBFOLW010000099.1:0-5402 GCA_040830305.1 Erythrobacter sp. | reverse complement strand
GGGAACACCATCGCGAGCGGGAAATCGCTTTCTACCGGGCGGCCGTAAAGCTCGCCATTGATGAAATTGGCCAGCCGCCCGAGCATATAGGCCAGCGGCACATTGACCGCGATGTAGTCGCTCACGCGCAGCCAGTTGAGCCCGCCGCGCCAGGCGACCCAGCTGATCGCTACGAGCACGCCGATCACCCCGCCGTGGAAGCTCATGCCGCCTTCCCACAGCTTGAACAGATCGGTGCTGGCGAACAGTTCGGGCTTGTAGAAGGCCGCATAGCCGAGCCGCCCGCCAAGGATCACGCCGAGGGTGCAGTAGAAGAACAGGTCGTCCGCGTGGCGCTGCGCCATCGGGGCGCCGGGCGCCTTGATCATTTTCGACAGATGCCAGTAGCCCAGCAGGATGCCGAGCAGATAGGCGAGCGAATAGAAACGCAGCTGGAAGCCGCCGATCTCGAACAGGTAGGGCCTCAGGCCCAGATTCTCCCAGTAAATCGGTTCTGCCGCGCCCGATGCAGCCAGTAGTGACAGCAAGTCGTATTCCCCTTAGAGGTATGTCCAAGGCCGCGACCGGCGACCCATCGGGGGCGGCTTTTGGCATAGCAGGGGTTTTGGGGAAAGCCTGCGTCGAGCCGCAAGTCATGCGCGAGCCTCGAATACGAGGCCGTGCGCCGTATTGGAGAGGACACGAAACTACCCATGCCGACACAACTCGACCAAGATATCGACCGGATCACCAAGGCCGTGACCGCGCCCGGGCAGATGTTCGAGCTGACCGAAGTCACGCGTCGCGGCGTCACCATGCCGGCGTTCAAGAATGCCCCGCCCAGCATCGTCCATTACTTCGCGCACTTCTGCAACGAGAAGAAGGACGACGTCTTCATCGTCGAGGGCGACCAGCGCCTGACCTTCGGCGAGGTGTGGCACGCTGCCAGTCACGTGGCGCACGGCCTTGCCGCCGAGCACGGCATCGAGAAGGGCGACCGCGTAGGCATTGCCGCGCGCAACTCGACCAACTGGATCGTCGCCTACATGGGCATACTGATGGCCGGCGGCTGCGCGACACTGCTCAACGGCTGGTGGACGGGCGAGGAACTCGCCTACGGAATCGAGCTGTGCGAATGCAAGCTGGTGCTGGCCGATCCGCAGCGCGCAGCACGGCTCGAAGGCCAGGAGCACTCGGCCAAGGTGATCGTGTTCGACCACGGCGTGCCTTCCGAGGGTCTCGCACCCGTCTGGGCGGCTGGCGATACGGCAATGAAGATGCTGGGCCAGATCGGGCCCGACGATCTCTGTACGATCCTCTATACGTCTGGTTCGACCGGTCATCCCAAGGGCGCCTATTCGGACCATCTCGGCGTCGTTTCAGGCACGATGAACTACGTCTGCCAGACCGCGATGATCCTCCAGCTGCTGACCGAACGCGGCGAAGCGCCGACCGTGCAGCCCAGCGCACTGGTCGCAGTGCCGCTGTTCCATGTGACAGGCGAGGTACCGCTGCTCCTGCAAAGCTTCGCGATGGGCCGCAAGCTGGTGCTGATGCCCAAGTGGGACGCGACCGAGGCGCTGCGCCTGCTGGCCGAGGAACAGATCACCTATTTCGTCGGCGTGCCGCTGATGAGCTACGAGATCGCGGTCCATCCTGAGCGCGAAAAATACGATCTCTCGCAATGCAAGACCTTCGCCGGCGGCGGTGCCGCGCGACCGATCGAGCACGTGAAGAAGATCAAGGATGCCTTCCAGGATGGTTACCCGGTGTTGGGCTACGGCCTGACCGAAACCAATGGCGTGGGTGCGGGTAATCTGAACGAGAACTACCTCGCCAAGCCTTCGAGCACGGGCATGCCCTCGCTGCCACTGGTCGACATGGCCATCCTCGACGACGACGGAAAGAAGATGGACCAGGGCAAGGTCGGCGAGGTCTCGATCCGCTCGGTCTGCAATTTCCTCGGCTACTGGAAGAACGAGGAGGCGACCAAGGCCGCCTATTCGGACGATGCCTATTTCCGCACCGGCGACCTCGGCTATCTCGACGAGGACAATTACCTCTTTATCGTCGATCGCAAGAAGGACATCATCATCCGCGGCGGCGAGAACATCTCCTGCATCGAGGTGGAAGAAGCGATCTACGCACATCCGGCGGTTGCCGAATGTTCGGTCTTCGGCCTGCCCGACGAGCGTTTCGGCGAGATCCCCGCAGCCGTCTACCACACCCATGAAGGCAAGGACCTCACGCCCGAGGATCTGCAGGAATTCCTGCGCGAGCACATCGCCGCCTTCAAGGTTCCGACGATCATGTGGCGCAGCGAGGAGCAATTGCCGCGCCTCGGGACGCAGAAGGTCGACAAGCGCACCGTCAAGGCGGTCTTCGCCAAGGAGCATCTCGCCGCTTGAGCCTCGCCAATATTCCCCGACAGCGCGCGATCATCGACAGGCGCAAGCTTGCCTCCACGATCGATGCCCTCGTCGGGGACCATGGCGACAAGGCGCGCCCACACATCGTCAAGCTCCTCAAGACGGCGCTCGACGAGGGGCGTGCGGAAATGGCGCGGCGGCTGGAAGAAAAGCCGTCCGCCGGCCACGAGAATGCCGGCGGCTTCGCCTTCCTGATCGACCAGCTGATCCGCGTGATCCACGATCACGCGATCACGCATCTTTATCCCGCCGCCAACCGCTCGCAGGCCGAGCGGCTCGCAGTGATGGCGGTGGGCGGGTACGGCCGCGCGGAAATGTCGCCGCATTCGGACGTCGACATCGCCTTCCTGGTCGGCGGCCGGAAAACCGCCTGGTGCGAGCAGGTCGTCGAGGCGATGCTGTACCTGCTGTGGGACCTGGGACTGAAGGTCGGCCATTCGACGCGCACGCTCGACGAAGCCATGCGGCTGTCGAAGACCGACCTCACCATTCGCACGGCCTTGCTCGAAGGGCGCTATGTGTGGGGCGACCAGGAGTTGTACGACGAGGGATCGCGGCGGTTCACTGTCGAGGTGGTGCGGGGTAACGAGCGCGCCTTCGTCACCGAGAAGCTGGCCGAGCGCAATACGCGCCACAGGCGAATGGGTGACAGCCGTTATGTCGTCGAACCCAATGTCAAGGACGGCAAGGGTGGCCTCCGCGACCTGCACACGCTCTATTGGATCGGCAAGTTCATCCACCGCGTACGTACCGCGTCCGAGCTGGTCGATGTGGGGCTGTTCACGCAAGCGGAGTATCGCAGTTTCCGCAAGGCCGAGAACTTCCTTCTGGCGGTACGCAGCCACTTGCATGTGATCACCGGGCGGGCCGAGGATCGCCTTACCTTCGACCTCCAGCGCCGTATCGCCGAACGCATGAACTTCGCCGAACGTCCGGGCAAGAGCGCGGTCGAGCGCTTCATGCAGTTCTACTTCCTGCAGGCGAAACGGGTCGGCTCGCTGACGGGCGTATTCCTCGCGCATATCGACGAGCAGTTCGAAGCCAGCACCGCGCGGCGCGGATTCTTCGCCGGGTGGAAGGCCAAGGCGCGCCAGATCAAAGGATACCGCGTCCATGGCGGCAAGATCGGCGCACCGTCGGACGACTGGTTCAAGCGCAATCCGGTGCGGCTGATCGAGATCTTCCAGCTGGCCGAAGCGGAAGGTCTCGAAATCCATCCCGAGACCATGCGGCAGGCGAACCGCGACAGCGGCCTGATCGACAGAACCGTTCGCGAGGATGAACGCGCCAATGCGCTCTTCCTCGACCTCCTGTGCGGGCGCAACGATCCGGAAATGGTGCTGCGCTGGATGAACGAGGCCGGGGTGTTCGGGAAATTCGTCCCCGACTTCGGCAAGGTCAACGCGCAGATGCAGTTCGACATGTACCACCACTACACGGTGGACGAGCACACCATTCGCGCAATCGGCCTGCTCAACAAGATCGAAAAGGGCGAGCTTGCCGACGATCATCCGCGCGCGACCCGGCTGATCCACAAGATCGGCTCGCGTCGGACCGCCTATGTCGCGGTGCTCTTGCACGATATCGCCAAGGGCCGCGGAGGCGACCATTCGGTGCTGGGCGCTGAGGTTGCACGCGAGCTATGCCCGCGCTTCGGCCTGACCGACAGCGAAACCGAGATGGTCGCCTGGCTGGTGCTCAACCACCTGCTGATGAGCCACACCGCACAGAAGCGCGACCTGACCGACCCCAAGACGATCGAGGATTTCGTCGCGCAGGTGCAAAGCGCCGAGCGGCTACGCCATCTCGCCATCCTCACCGCAGTCGACATCCGCGCGGTCGGACCGGGCACCTGGAACAGCTGGAAGGGCCAGTTGCTGGGCGAACTCTACGACGTGTCGAGCGAACGCCTGCGACTTGGCCACATGCGTCAAGGCCGCAAGCAGAAAGTCGTCCACAAGCAGGCCGAAGTCGCGGAACTGCTGGGAGATAATTCGGGTCTCGTCGAGGAACTCGCCAAGACCATGGGCGATGCCTACTGGATTGCCGAGCCCTCAGACATCGTCGCGCTCAATCTGGTGCACTACGCCGCGGCGCGCGAGCTCGAACACGATCTCTCGATCCACTGTGAATACTACGAAGCGCGCGGGGCGACATTGGTAACGGTGATCGCCGCCGACCACCCGGGCCTGTTCTACCGCATCGCGGGGGGCATCCACCTTGCGGGCGGCAACATCATCGATGCGCGCATCCACACCACCCGCGCCGGCTGGGCGCTCGACAATTTCCTCGTTCAGGACCCCCATGGCGACCCATTCGCCGAGGACAGCCAGCTCGAGCGCCTCAAGGCAAGCATTGCCGATGCGCTGGCCAACAAGGTCGACCTCGCGCCTCGGCTCGCGCAGCGTCCGTTGCCACACAGCCGGGCGCGCGCCTTCGACGTCGCGCCGCGCGTCCTGTTCGACAACAAGGCATCAAACCGGTTTACCGTGATCGAGGTCAATGCCCGCGATCGTTCGGCGCTCCTGAACCGGCTGGCGCGGGCGTTGTTCGAAAGCCGGCTGGTTGTGCATTCGGCGCATATCACCAATTACGGCGAACGCGCGGCCGACACCTTCTATGTCACCGACCTGACCGGCGGGAAGCTGGAGCCTGGCGAACGCATGAACCGCATCGAAGCGAGGCTGATCGAAGCTGCCAGCGACGCGATGCAGGAAAGACTCGAGAACGCCTAGGCGGAAGGTTCAGGCTCGCGAGCCCCGCTCGCCGAACAGCGCGGTCCCCACGCGGATATGCGTTGCGCCGAGTTTGATCGCCGTCTCGTAATCCCCGCTCATTCCCATGCTGCGGCCGTCCAGCCCGTGGTCGCGGGCGAGCTTGTCGAGGAAGGCGAAGAAGGGCGCGGGCTCGATATCGAGCGGCGGGATGCACATCAGGCCCGTCACCGGGATATCCGCACCCTTCGCCTGTTCGAGCAGCGCGGGCAGCTCGGCC
>JBFOLW010000098.1:0-2422 GCA_040830305.1 Erythrobacter sp. | reverse complement strand
CTCGTGCAATCCTCCTGCACATGCGCTTCGTGATCGAACCGGCCATTGAGGAAATAGTGCCGGCGCTGGAAGACGGGCACTACCGAGGCTGTCGACCCGGAACCGGTGGGAATGTGACATTCGCCGCAGACCCCTTCCTGGGACAGGGCCCTGGCAATCCCGATATAGTTCTGCGTTGGTCTTCCGAAGTCCTGGAAGTAGCGCCCGCCGCGCTTGAACTCGCCGGGCCGCCTGAGACCGCTCGTGATCGGCGAACGCGGTGCGCGGTCCATCGCGATGAGGTCCGCCCGCATCTGTGCGACGTCGCCGTGGCGCAAGGTGCGGAAGGTCGACCCGACCTTGTCGTAGACGAGGCTGTGACAGCTTTCGCAATCGCTCTCCATGTCCACCGGCAGTAAGCCGTTGCGGTCATCGGTAGGGCGGTGGCAGTCGGCACAGACCAGTGCCTCGCCGTAGTCTGGCAGGTTGCCGGCCATGCGCGCGACGCCATTGGTGGTCGAAAGATGCATGGCATGCGGAAAGCGAAGCCCGTGGTCCTCGCGCGCCTTGCCATCCAGCGTGACGCGGGTCAGCTTCTCGCTGCCGAGCTTGCCATGCACCAGCGCCTGCAGCTCGGGGTGATCGGTGCCGAAATCGTGCGCATTGCCAAGCGTGGTGTCTGCCAGGCGCGCATCCATGGTCTCGTGGCAGCTCGAACAGAATTGCTGCGCCGCAGGCTCCATCCGCCCCGCGCCTTCATGCTCGGTGTGACAGGTGGTGCAAGCCTCGGGCCCTTCCTTGCCGAAAACATCCGCGATTTGCCACAGGAGCGCATCGCCACTGCTCATCGGTCCGCGCGAGATTGCCAGCCGGTCCTGCGCGGCATGGTCGCCGATGTCTTGGTGGCATGAGAGGCAGGTCTCATCGCGAACCGACACGAATGGCGTGACGTGGCAGGCCTCGCAATTCTTCTCGAGCGCGTGATGCGCGAGGCTTAGTTTGCCCGTACTCCAGCTCGCGTCCCATGCCACCTGGTCGATGCCGTCCGCGCCGGGCTGCTTGTCGGCGCGCGCGAGATTGGTCCAGACCGGCACCGCGAGAAAAGCAGCAAGGATCGCCAGCACGCCCAGCCAGGCAGCCACGCGCTTGCTGGGCATGGCGCTGGCGAGGTCGAATTTGCGGACGGCATCGCGATCGCCCAGTTCGCGCTCTTCCCGCCTCACAATGACCAGAACCTGCCCGTCCGGCTCCTTCGCGAACGCCAGAGAGTACAGGCCCAGGGCCAATGTACCGCCCGTCGCGGGATCGAACTGCACATTGCTCGTCTTGTAGCCGTCGAAGGCGAAGTCGCGGTTGGTTTGGGCTTCGAGCTTTACCCGGCCGCGTTCGTCGAGCGAGGCCGAGACATGGTGCTGTTCGACCGCGAGATCCTGGATGACCACATCATTGGTGGTCGCGCGACCGATCGTGAGGGTGACCCCCTCGATTTCGCGATCGCGGACGATCTCGCGCCCCGAGGCGGTGTGGTCAATCGTCCGGATGAGGAAGCTCATGTGCCGCGCCTCACCAGTAGTAGAAAACGCTGATGATGTGCGCGACGAGCGCGGCAAGCAGCGCGAATGTCAGCGGGACATGGATATAGAGCCAGATCTCGAGCAGCGCCTTGGTCCGCATCTGGCGCCGGATCTGGCCGATCTGAGCCGATCTCTTCCCCAGGATCGAACGGACTTGTTGCTGGGCGAGGTCGCTGGCGTCGTCGTCATAGGCCCTGCCGGTCGAGATATGGTCCAGCGCCCTTCGCGTCGCGTCGCGCCCGCCCGGCCCGCGCAGCCGTGCGACCAACCCCGCGCCGAAGACATCCTGTTCGAGCGCTTCGACGACAACATCCGTGTCTTCGCGCGACAAAGGCTGGGCCGCCAATTCGAGCTGCCTGTCGATTGCCGAGAGGCTCTCGATCATCTGCTCGCGCGTCATCTGGCGCCGGTTTTCCGACAAGGCTCGCGGCAGCGTCGCATAGACCGTTACGCCATAAGCGCCGGAGAGGATAACCAGCATCATCAGCACCCAGGCAAGGGTATGAACATTCCATCCGAGCTGGAAGCCTGTGTGCATCGTCCCGACCACTGCAAGCGACAGGCCCAGATAGACATGCGCACTGGTCCACCCCGCGAGGCTCCAGCTACCCGGCGTCGGCCGCCGTTTGCGGATGCCAAGCCATGCGAGCCAGACGATCAATCCGGCGCCTAGCGTTCCCAGCGTATAGCCGTACCAGCTGCCGCCGTTGTGGCGCGGATCGACATCGACCAGGAGGTATGTCGCGACGACGAAGAGGGCGAGGATCGCGGCAAGCTTGGCCCAGAAGAACCCGCGATGGGCGAGGAAGCTCTCGTGGTCCGAGGAGCGACGCTGCTCGATTTCGGCATAGGTCTCGCCTTCGTCATGG